>NZ_JACART010000007.1:0-160698 GCF_013386445.1 Pseudomonas sp. P7759 | reverse complement strand
GCTCCCTCGCCACAGCCGGTGTTTACAGATTTAGCTGAGTAGCACGCGCGTCGTAAGCCTCAGCCATCGCCCGAATCTGCGGATCATTCGCTGCCGCCAGCGCCTTCTGTGCCGTACGCAAAAACTTCAAATTCCCCCCCGTCAACGCCTTGCGCAACCACTCCAGCGCCGCATCGACCTGGCCGCTGTCCGCCAACACCGCCGCATAGCTGAACTGCCCGCGAAAATCCCCGGCTTCGGCGGAGCGTCGATACCACGCTACGGCGGCGTCCAAATCTCTCGGGCAGCATTGGCCGTCTTCCAGATAACGCCCCAGCAGGTTCATCGACTTGGCATGGCCTTGTTCCGCTGCCTGGCGGTATAGGCTCAGCGCCTGTTGCTGGTCTTCGGCCACACCGCGCCCGGTCGCCAACAGGTTGGCGTAGTTGTATTGCGCCCAATCCAAACCGGCTTCGGCGGCCAAACGGTACTCTCGCGCCGCTGCCGTTTCATCCGCCGCACCACCCCAGCCATGTTCCAAACAGCGCCCGGCCATATTGCGCGCCATTAAGTGCCCGCCCTTTGCCGCAATCTGGAACCAGCGCAACGCCAGCGCTTCATCGCGGGCAATGCCACGCCCTTCCAGCAGGATCTGCCCGAGCAGCGCCTGGGCATCGACCACGCCCTCCTTTGCCGCTATCAGGATCGCCTGGGCTGCGCGCACGGGGGAATCGTCGAGCATGCTTTGCAACTGCTCGACGTTGAGCACTTCTTCACGGCGCAACAAGAAGCCCATGTCAGACCTCGACCCAGCGGCGCAACAGGTTGTGGTAGGTGCCGGTGAGCTGGATCAGTGCCGGGTGGTCTGGCACATCGGCGCTCAGTTGCTGGATCGCACCGTCCATTTCGAACAGCAGGGTACGCTGGCTGTCTTCGCGCACCAGGCTTTGGGTCCAGAAGAACGAGGCGTAGCGCGCGCCACGGGTCACGGCGTTGACTTTGTGCAGGCTGGAACCGGGGTACAGCACCATGTCGCCGGCGGGCAACTTCACACGCTGCAGGCCAAAGGTGTCCTGGATCTCCAGCTCGCCACCGTCGTACTCCTCGGGGTCGCTGAAAAACAAGGTGGATGACAAATCGGTGCGCACGCGTTCGTGGCTGCCTTTGGGCTGGCGCACGGCGTTGTCGATGTGAAAATCGAAACTGCCGCCGGCGGTGTAGCAGTTGAGCAACGGCGGGAAGACCTTGTGCGGTAACGCCGCCGACATAAACAGCGGGTTCTGCCACAAACGTTCCAACATCGCCGCGCCGATTTCCTTGGCCAATGGGTGGCCTTCGGGTAATTGCAGGTTGTGCTTGGCCTTGGCGGACTGGTGCCCGGCAGTGATTTTACCGTCGGCCCAATCGGCGGCTTCCAGGGCTTTGCGGATGCGCTGCACTTCCTCACGAGAGAACAGGCCGGGGATGTGCAGCAGCATGGGCAATACCTGAATTCAGAGAGACGCCAATGGTATTGATTCTTATCCGCCCTGTAAAACGCCGCGACGGATGAGTTCGTAGAAACCGTAAGCAAAAAGTGTAAAGAATGTAAATTCAGTGCAATTAGCAATGTATCGCAATTGATAGAAATACTTGTTAACACTATATTCCGCGGCCTCACATCCTTGGGGAAAGGACACGTCATGTCGCGCACCACTACAAAAATACCTGCCAGTTCACCACGCATGCTGGCTTCGGCCATCGGCGTTGCCCTCAGCGCCAGCTCAGTCGCCCACCTGGCGCAGGCTGCCGAAGACACTGAACAAAAAGGCCAGCGCAACAGCATCTCCCTCGGCGCCACCAGCATTACTGGCGAAGAACAGGACAACACCTCCTACCAGGTCGAAAAAGCCTCGTCGCAGAAATACACCGCACCGCTGGTGGATACGCCGCGTTCCGTCACCGTGGTGCCGCAACAAGTGCTCAAGGACACCGCCGCCACCTCGTTGCAGGACGCCTTGCGCACCGTACCGGGCATCACGTTCGGCGCAGGTGAAGGCGGCAACCCCCAGGGCGACCGCCCGTTCATCCGTGGTTTTGACGCTCAGGGCGACACCTACCTGGATGGCGTGCGCGACACCGGCGGCCAGAGCCGTGAGATCTTCGACATCGAGTCGATCGAAGTCAGCAAGGGCCCGAATTCGTCGTTCGGCGGCCGGGGCTCGGCCGGTGGCAGCCTCAACCTGGTGAGCAAGACCCCACAAGCGCGGGACTTCACCAACGGCGGCTTCACCTACGGTTCCGACCAGACCCGCCGCTATGTGCTCGACGTGAACCGTCAGTTCCTCGACGACAGCGCCGCGTTCCGCCTGAACCTGATGAGCCACGAACAGAACGTCGCCGGTCGCGACGCGATCAATTACGACCGCTGGGGCGTCGCTCCGTCGCTGACGTTTGGCCTGGGCACCCCGACCCGCGTCAACCTCAGCTACTACCACCTGGAAAGCAACGACCTGCCGGATTCGGGGATTCCCTACGGCTACGGCTCGTCGACCGCGACGGCCCACGTGCATGACAAACCCAATGACGGCGGCGACAGCGATAACTTCTACGGTCTCAAGGATCGCGACTTCCGCAAGACCCGCGCCGACATCAGCACGTTCTCCATTGAGCACGACCTGAACGACAACATGACGTTGAAGAATACCCTGCGCCACGGCAGCACCGGGCAGGACTACATCCTGACGCAACCGGACGACAGCAAGCTCAACGTCAACAAATTCGGCACCGTATGGCGTCGCGCCAACAGCCGGGTCTCGACCACAACCACCACCACCAACCAGACCGACCTGTTCGGCAGCTTCCAGGCCCTGGGCTTCAAGCACAGCTACTCCACCGGCCTGGAATTCACCGGCGAAGAAACCCGCGTCAGCAGCTACACCATCAGCCCCAATGCCAACCCGATCTGCACCGTGGCCAAAGGCAGCCTGGGCGGCCAGTGCACCTCCCTGAGCAACCCGAACCCGGATGACGCCTGGACCGGCAGCATCGCGCGCAACTATTACGGCACCAGCACCAAGGCCACCAGCCGTGGCGCCTACGTGTTCGACACCATTGAGCTGGACCCGAAATGGTTGCTGAACGTCGGCCTGCGCTACGACACCTTCGACACCGTTGCCAACACCGACTCCGCAACCGGCCGCAGCAAAATCAAAGAAGACAGCCAATTCTTCAACTGGCAGGCCGGGCTGGTCTGGAAGCCGGTGGAAAACGCCAGCATCTATGCCTCCTACGCCACGTCGGCAACACCTGCCGGTGGCCTGGTGGGTGAAGGGTCGGACGGCAACCCATTGTCTGCCGGTGCCGCCAGCAGCGACTTGCAGCCGGAAGAAACCGTCAACTACGAGTTGGGCACCAAGTGGGACCTGTTCCACGATCGCCTGTCGCTGACCGCTGCGGTGTTCCGTACCGAGAAGAAAAACACGCGCATCCTGGTCGACGCCCTGACCTATCAGAACGCCGGTGAGTCCCAGGTCGACGGCCTGGAACTGTCCGCCAGCGGCAAAATCACCGATCAATGGCAGGTGTTCGCCGGCTACAGCTACCTCGACAGCGAACTGGTCAAGTCCGGCTTGAACGGTCGCAACGGTGTGGTCAGCTCGGGGTCGAGCAAAGGCAACCAAATGCCCAACACGCCGAAGAACACCTTCAGCCTGTGGACCACCTACGACGTCACGTCCAAGCTCACCATCGGTGGCGGCGCGTTCTACGTCGACCAGGTTTATGGCGATGCGGGCAACACCGTTTATGTACCGTCCTACACCCGCTACGACGCCATGGCCAGCTACAAGCTGACCAAGAACGTGGACCTGCAATTGAACGTGCAAAACCTGACGGACAAGCTGTATTACGACAAAGCCTTCTCGACGCACTTCGCCAACCAGGCGGCCGGTCGCACGGCGTTGTTGACCACCAGCTTCCACTTCTAAACAGCCGCACCACGCAGCAAAAAGCCCCACGCATCGGATGCGCGGGGCTTTTGCGTGTAAAACAGAATGTTTCTCGACAAGCCACGGCATAATGCGCGCCGTGCCCTACATATCCGGATAGACGAGGCGGTCAGACGTGTTGAAGAAAACCCTGTTCCAGTTGCACTGGTTCTTCGGCATTACCGCCGGGCTGGTGCTGGCCTTGATGGGGATCACCGGGGCTGCGGTCTCGTTTCAGGATGAAATCCTACGGGCGCTCAACCCGAGCGTACTGACCGTGGAAAAACGCGAAGCCGGTGTATTGCCGCCCGCCGAGCTGGTGCGCAAGCTGGAAGCCACCGAAGGCCAGACCGTGGCCATGCTGTTCGTGGAAAGCGAAAGCGGCAACGCCGCCCGTGTGTTCTTCACCCCGCCGCCCGGTGAACGCCGTGGACAGTTGCGCTATTTCGATCCCTACACCGGTGACTACATGGGCGACGTGGTGGGTCAGGAGGTCTTTGGCTTCCTGCTGCAGTTCCACCGCTTCCTGGTGATGGGTGATACCGGACGCAACATCACCGGCGCCTGTACGCTGATCCTGGTGTTCTTCTGCCTCTCCGGGTTGTACCTGCGCTGGCCGCGCCAAGTGGCAAGCTGGCGTGCCTGGCTGACCTTGGACTGGCGTAAAAAAGGCCGTGCCTTCAACTGGGACCTGCACTCGGTGTTCGGCACCTGGTGCCTGTTGGCCTATCTGCTGTCGGCACTGACCGGGCTGTATTGGTCCTACGACTGGTACAGCCAGGGCCTGACCAAGCTGTTGTCCGACGCCCCACAGAATGAACGGGTGCGCAAACGCGGCCCAGCCCCTGAAGGTCCGGCGCCCGTAGCCAATTACGATGCGATCTGGAGCAGCATCTACAGCAACGCCGGCCCCGGCTTGAGTGCCTACAACATCCGCATGCCAGCTGTCGCCGGGCAACCGGCCACCGTGTACTACCTGCTAAACAATTCGCCCCATGACCGCGCGCTGAACCAGATCAACCTGGACCCGGCGACCGGCGAGGTGAAATCCCACGACCGCTACGCCAGCAAGACCCTCGGTTCACAACTGCTGACCAGCGTCTACGCGCTGCACACCGGCAGTTACTTCGGCCTGGCAGGAAGGATCACTCTCACAGTCAGCTCGGTGCTGATGCCGCTGTTCTTCATCACCGGCTGGCTGTTGTACCTGGACCGTCGTCGCAAAAAACGCCAGGTGCGTGACGCGCGTAAAGGCCTCACGACCAACGCCAGCGATGCCCCGGCCTGGCTGATCGGCTTTGCCAGCCAGAGCGGTTTTGCCGAGCAGCTTGCGTGGCAAACGGCTGGCCAATTGCAGGCGGCTGGTTTGCCGGTGAAGGTGCAGTCCCTGGGCAGCGTCAGCCAGGATGACCTGCGCCAGTCGGAAAATGCGCTGTTCGTGGTCAGCACCTTCGGCGACGGCGAAGCGCCCGACAGTGCTCGCGGTTTCGATCGCAGCGTGCTCGGCCAAGACCTGCCCCTAAAGGGCTTGAACTACTCGGTACTGGCCCTGGGCGACCGTCAATACGAACACTTCTGCGGCTTCGCGCGGCGCCTGCATTTCTGGCTGACCCACCAGGGCGGCAACGCGCTGTTCGCCCCGGTGGAAGTCGACAGCGGTGACACCGCCGCCCTGCTGCACTGGCAACAACAACTCGGCCAGCTCACCGGCCACGCCCCGGCGGCCGCTTGGCCGACCGCCCAATACGAAAACTGGACGCTGAGCCAACGCACCCTGCTCAACCGCGACAGCGCAGGCGCCGATGTCTACTTGCTGGGCCTCACCTCCTCGTCACCACAACGCTGGCAAGCCGGCGACCTGGTGGAAGTGCTGCCGCGCAACTGCCCTTGGGCCATCGAGCACTTCCTGGGGGGCCTGGGCCTGGCCAACAGCGACGGTGTGTTGATCGACGGCATGGCGCATACCCTCGACCAGGCCCTGGCCACTCGCCAACTGCCGACGCATCGCGCTCACCTGGTCGGCCTGCACGCCCAGGCGCTGGTGGACGCGCTGGTGCCGCTGGGCATGCGCGAATACTCCATCGCCTCGATTGCCAGCGATGGCGTACTCGAATTGATCGTACGCCAGGAACGCCACCCCGACGGCAGCCTGGGCCTGGGATCAGGCTGGCTCACCGAACATGCGGCCCTCGGCTCCAGCATCAGCCTGCGCCTGCGCCGCAACAGTGGTTTTCATCTCCCGGACATCCCCGTGCCACTGATTTTGCTGGGCAACGGCACCGGCCTGGCCGGCCTGCGCAGTTTGCTCAAGGCACGCATTGCCGACGGCCAGCAGCGTAACTGGTTGCTGTTCGGTGAACGCAATATCAAGCATGACTTCCTCTGCCAGGACGAGCTGCAAGGCTGGCTGGCCAGTGGCGATCTGGCGCTGCTGGACCTGGCGTTTTCCCGCGACCAAGAGGAAAAAATCTACGTACAGGATCGTCTACGGGAGTCAGCCGAGGTACTGCGTAAGTGGCTGAGCGACGGCGCGGCGATTTATGTGTGCGGGAGCCTGCAGGGGATGGCGACTGGGGTGGATCAGGCGTTGGTGGACATCCTTGGCAGTGAAGCCGTGGAGCGGTTGATCGAACAAGGTCGCTATCGCCGCGACGTCTACTGAGATCTTACAGACGTTAAGGAACCCATGTGGGAGCGGGCTTGCTCGCGAATGCGGTGGATCAGTCAGCTAATGTGCGACTGGCACACCGTATTCGCGAGCAAGCCCGCTCCCACAGTTGATTGCGTTCCAAGTCAGGCGGGTTGGAGTTTTTGTTCGAAGACCGACACGCCATCCAGATCCCGCAAAATCACGGTCAACTCCGCCGTCTGCCCATCAATGTTCACCTCGCCAAAAAACTGAAAACCGGCGAATGGCGAGGTGTTCTGTGCCGGCGGCGCCTTCTCGAACACCACCTCTGGCCCAAAGGTCTTATCCAACGGATTAGGCCCGAAACTCCCCGCATTCAACGGCCCGGCGACAAACTCCCAAAACGGCTCGAAATCCTGGAACGCCGCACGATCCGGGTGATAGTGGTGTGCCGCGCAGTAATGCACATCCGCCGTCAGCCACACGTGGTTGCGTACCTTCTGCGCCCTTAAAAAGCCCAGCAGCTCGGCAATTTCCAGCTCACGCCCTTGCGGTGCGCCTGGGTCGTTATTGGCAATCGCTTCCCAGCGCGGCACGCCGGGGCTCACTTCGCCATCAGGCACACCCAGGCCAATCGGCATGTCAGCGGCGACGACTTTCCACTGCGCCTGCGAGCCCTTGAGTTCGCGCTTAAGCCAATCCAACTGCTCGCGGCCGAGGAAGGGTTTTTCAGCGCCCAGGTTGTCATCGTTCGGCCCGCGATAGCTGCGCATGTCCAGCACGAACACATCCAGCAACGGCCCATAGCTGAGCTTGCGATAAATGCGCCCGCCGCCATCGGCGCTCTGCCGACGCATCGGTGAATATTCCAGCCAGGCCTGGCGCGCACGGCCGACCAAGGTGTTGATGTCCTTGACCTGATAACGCTCATCCAACTGCTTGCTTGGCGACCAGTTGTTCACCACTTCATGGTCGTCCCACTGCCAGATCTGCGGCACTTCGGCGTTGAAGCGACGGACGTTTTCATCCATCAGGTTGTAGCGGTAATTGCCGCGATACTCATCCAGGGTTTCGGCCACCTTGCTCTTGGCGTCGGTGGTGAGGTTGCGCCAGATGCGCCCGTCTTCGACCTTGAGCTGCGCCGGCACTGGGCCGTCGGCGTAGATGGTGTCGCCGCTATGGATAAAAAAGTCCGGCAGGCGCAGGCGCATCGCTTCATAGATGCGCATGCCGCCGATATCCGGGTTGATGCCGAAGCCTTGGCCGACGGTGTCGCCACTCCACACAAAACGGATGTCGCGGCGCTGTTGCGGCACGCTGCGCAGGTGCCCGAACCAAGGCTCGCTGGCGACGCCGGTCTGGGCATCTTCGAAGTGCACGCGGTAGAAAATCGCTTGGTCGGCGGGCAGCCCGGTGAGTTCGACGCGGGCGGTAAAGTCGGTGCGGTTGTCGGCCAGGGGCGAAACAAATCGACGGGGGTTGCTGAAGACGCTGCGGGTGTCCCACTCCACCACCATGCGGGCCGGGCGGTCGCTGCGGCTCCAGATCATGGCGCGATCACCGAGCAGGTCGCCGGACTGCACGCCGTCGGTGAGTTGCGGCCGGTCCTTGACCGAGGCGATCACCGCCGGGGCCAGGCCCGGCAGTAACAGGCCGGCGCCGACAGCTTGCATCACGCGGCGGCGGCCGAGATCGAAATGGCTCATGCAGGTGCCCTCTTGGTTATCAAAAGGGCCACTTAAGCATGGGGTTATGACACCGGTGCGACAGTCAGCTCGACCGCTTCCGGACGCTTGATCAGCGCATACACCAGGCCGGTCAGCACGCTACCGGCGACAATCGCCAGCAGGTACAGCAGCGCGTGGTTCATCGCATTCGGGATGACCAGCACCGCGAGGCCGCCGTGGGGCGCCGCGAGCTTGCAACCAAAATACATCGACAGCGCACCCGCCAACGCGCCACCGGCGATGCTGGCCGGGATTACGCGCAGCGGGTCTTTGGCTGCAAAGGGAATCGCGCCTTCGGAGATAAACACCATGCCGAGAATGATCGCTGCCTTGCCGGCCTCACGCTCCGTCTGGGCAAACTTGCGGCGTGCCAGGAAGGTGGCGATGCCCATGCCGATGGGCGGCACCATGCCCGCCGCCATCACTGCGGCTATCGGCGCGCCACTGTGCTCGGCAAGCATGCCGACGGAAAACGCATAAGCTGCCTTGTTGATCGGCCCACCGAGGTCGACGCACATCATGCCGCCCAACAGCACACCCAGCAGCACGGCGTTGGTAGTGCCCATAGTGTTGAGGAATCCCGTCAGGCTCACCAGCATGCGCGCCACCGGCGGCCCGACCAGGTAGATCATCGCCAGGCCGGTGAACAGGCTCGCCAGCAACGGAATGATCAGGATCGGTTTCAGCGCATCCAGGCTTTGCGGCAGCTTGACCGCGCGGGTGATCAGCTTGACGCAGTAACCGGCCAGGAAACCGGCGAATATCCCGCCGATGAAGCCTGCACCCAATGTCGTCGCCAGCAACCCGCCGATCATGCCGGGGGCCAGGGCCGGACGATCAGCAATGGAGTAGGCGATGTAGCCTGCCAGCAGCGGCACCATCAACATGAAGGCCTGGCTTCCCACCGACTTCAACGCGGCAGCCAGGGTGCCTTGCTCTTCAAACGCCGTGATGCCGAACATATAGGACAAGGCAATCAACAACCCACCCGCCACCACCATCGGCAACATGAACGACACACCGGTCAACAGGTGTTTATACACGCCGGTCTTTTCTTGCTTGGCCACCGCACCGCTGGCCGCGCTTTCCACCGCACCTTCGGCCAGCGCCTTGTTGAGGGTGGCCTCGGATTGCTTGAGGGCAATGCCGGTGCCGCAACGGTAGATCTTCTTGCCGGCGAAACGCTCGGTGGCGACTTCGATATCCGCCGCCAGCAACACCACATCGGCGTCGGCGATGGCCTGCGGGCTCAAGGGCGTGCGCGCGCCGACCGAGCCTTGGGTCTCGACCTGCAAGTCGTAGCCCAGCCGCTTGGCCGTCTGTTGCAAGGCCTCTGCAGCCATGAAGGTATGGGCAACCCCGGTTGGGCAGGCCGTAATGGCGACGATACGCGGTGCATTTTTGGCCGCCTGTTGCGTAGCCACATACACCTGCGCCTCTTCAGCACCACGGCGCAACACCGCGTCGACATCCGCCAGCGCCTGGGCCGGCGTGCTCTGGAATACGCGCTTGCCGACAAACCGTTGCATATCCACCGGGGTGCTGGTGACCAACAACACCCATTCGGCGTCGTTGATCGTGGCCTGGGACAACTGGCGCTCCGGGCGCTGCACATCCACCACTTCAACGCTGGTGCTCCAGCCCTGGCGTTGCGCGGCGGCGTCCAACAAGCGGGCGCACAGCACACTGGTGACCATGCCGTTCGGGCAGGCGGTAACAATGGCTAACTTCATCACAAACCCTCTTATTGTTCTGTCAGCGCGCGCACATGGACGCCGCTCTCGAGGCGCGCCAACTGCGCGTGATCACTGATGCCGAAACCGATCTGCGTCACCGCCATCGCGGCAATCGCCGTGGCGCGGCGCAGGGTTTGCTCCGGCGTATCACCCGTGAGCAGACCGTGGAGCATGCCGGCCAGCAATGAGTCGCCAGCGCCGACGGTGCTGGCGACCGCGACCTTGGGCGGCGTGGCGTGCAGCGACACGCCTGGGCTGTGCCAGCTCACGCCCGCAGCGCCGTCGGAAACCACCACGTGTTCCACACCCTGTTGATGCAATTGGCTGATGGCATCCGGGGCATTACCCAGTGCGTCGGCCAGTTCTTCGGTATTGGGTTTGACCAGCCACGGGCCAGCCTGCAAGCCGGCGCGCAACGCTTCGCCGCTGGTGTCCAGGGCGACTTTCAAGCCAAGGTTTTTCAGTTGTTCGAGCATTTTTTGAAACCACTGCGGGCTGACGCCGCGCGGCAAGCTACCTGCCACGACCACCGCATCGAATTCCGGGCCGACGATGGCGATGAGCTTGAGCAGTTCTGCTTGCGCCTCGTCACTGACCAGCGGCCCAGGCGCATTGATATCGGTGACCCGGCCATCCTGCTCGGCAATCTTGATGTTGCTGCGTGTCTCGCCCGGTACACGAATGAACGCATTGCCAAATCGACGGCGGGCGATCAGCGCGTCGAACGCCTGGGGGTTTTCTTCACCGAGAAACCCACCCACGCTCACCTGATGGCCCAGGTCGGCCAGCACCTGCGCCACGTTCACGCCCTTGCCGGCAGCATGGGTCAGCAGGGTTTCGCTACGGTTGACTTCACCCGGTTCCAGGCGCGCCAAGCGTACCGTCAGGTCCAACGCCGGGTTCAGCGTCAGGGTCAGAATCCTTGCCATCTACACGGCCTCCACTAGGGCTCGCACTTCGGCGGGCGAGCCCACCGCCAGTGCTTGTTGCGCCAGGCCCTGGGCCTCGCTCAGACTGAATTCGCGCACGCGCGCCTTCACTTCGGGGATGCTGCGGGCCGACACACTCAGCTCATCGACACCCAGGCCGATCAACACCGGCACGGCCAACGGATCAGCCGCCAGCTCGCCGCACACGCCGACCCACTTGCCATGGGCATGGGCGGCGCGCACGGTGATGTCGATCAGTTGCAACACCGCCGGGTGCAGGCCATCGGCCTGGGCCGACAGGGTCGGGTGGCCACGGTCAATGGCCAGGGTGTACTGGGTCAGGTCATTGGTGCCGACGCTGAAGAAGTCCACTTCCTTGGCCAAGACCGGCGCGAGCAACGCGGCCGACGGCACTTCGATCATGATGCCCAGTTGCAGGTCTGCCACCGGTATTTCCAGGCGCAGGCGCTCGGTCATGTCGCGCGCCGCGCGCCATTCGTCAACACTGCCGACCATGGGGAACATGATGCGCAGCGGGCGGTTGTCCGCCGAACGCAGCAGCGCCCGCAGTTGCGCTTCCATGATCTGTGGGCGCTGCAAGGTCAGACGAATGCCGCGCACGCCGAGGAAGGGGTTTTCCTCTTGGGCGATCGGCCAGTAAGGCAGCGGTTTGTCGCCCCCCACATCCAAAGTGCGCACCACCAGCGGGCGACCAGCGAGGCCATCGAGGACGCGACGGTATTCGGCTTCCTGGGTGGCTTCGTCCGGTGCTTGCGGGTGGGCCATGAAAATCAATTCGGTGCGCAGCAAGCCAATGCCTTCGGCGCCCTGCTCCACCGCGCTGGCAACGCCGGCGCTTTCGCCGATGTTGGCAAACACTTCCACGGCATGACCGTCGCGGGTCAGGGCCGGTTCATGGCGCTGCGCCGAGGCGGCTTGCAGGCGTTGTTCGCGGGTATCGCGCTCGACCGTAGCGCGTTGCAGGGTCGCGGCGTCGGCGTCCACATGCAGGCGGCCGCGCTGGCCATCCAACAATAAGGGTGTGCCCGAGGCCAGCAGTAACACCGACGCGCCGGCACCGACCAACGCCGGAATCCCCAGCGCGCGGGCGACGATGGCGCTGTGGGCCGTCGCGCCGCCACGGGCGGTGAGGATCCCGGCGACGCGCGCCGGGTCCAGACGCGCCACATCGGACGGACCGACTTCGTCCATCACCAGAATGTAAGGTTCGCTCGGCTCCTGGGCGCTTTCGACGCCACACAATTGCGCCAGCACACGACGGCCGACGTCACGCAGGTCGGCGGCGCGCTCGGCGAGCAGCGCGTCCTGCAACGACTCCTGCTGCTTGGCGGCCGCTTCGATCACACTCATCCACGCCGCTTCAGCGCTTTCGCCTTGCTTGAGGCGGGTGTCGACTTCGTCGGTGAGTTCCGGGTCGTCGAGCATTTCCTGGTGGGTGATGAAAATCTCGCGGATCGCCTTGGATTGACTGCGCTCTATCAGCCCTTGGATATCACGGCGCACATCGGCCAAGGCGCCGTGCAGGCGCTGGCGCTCGATGGCGGAAGATTCGCCACGCAAGGGGTAGTCGAAGACCTGCTGCACCTGGATATGCGCAGGGCCGATGGCAATGCCCGGCGCGGCGGCGATGGCCTGGATCTGGCTGCCGGCCAAGGGTGCGCTGAGCACTGGCTCGATATCGACGACTTCAGGCGGGGCGCTTTGGGTTGGCAGCGGCTCGACCTCTTCACCCAGGCCCTCTTGCACCGCCGCCAACAGCGCGGGCAGCGCGTCGCCGGCAATGGCTGGCTCGGCGACAAACTCCAGCACCTGGCCGCGACGCGCGCCGAGGCTCAGCAGTTTGCTCAGGCTTTTTACCGACACGGCGCCCACGGGGCCATCGACGATGCGCACACGCAGGTCGCCTTCAAAACTTTTCGCCAACTGCGCCAGGATCTTCGCCGGGCGCGCATGCAGGCCGTGGGCGTTGGCCAGGGTGATGCGCGCAGTGGGCCAGTCGGGCGGCAATTCACCGCCCAGCACTTCAAGCACGGCGCGGCTGCTGGTGGCGCGGCCGAGTTCCTGGCCGCGCCCTTCGATGAGCAAGGCGCACAAGCGTTCGAGCAACGTCTGGTGGGCTTCGCCCAGGCTGGCCAGGCAGAACAGGCCGTTGAGCGGCTGACCGAGGTAGCGCATGGGTTTGTCCGGGGTGACAAACGCCAGCCCTGGGCGCTTGACGGTCTGCTCGCTGTGCAACCACCACAGGCCATCGCCCAGGGGCAACGCATCCACTTGCTGCAACACGGCGGCGAAACCATTGCTTACACAATCTGCCTGACGCAACAGCCGCGCACCGCGCCAAACCAGTTCTTCGAAGTCGTCGGCGGACACGCCCAGGCTGATCATCTGCGCATCCAGCGCCAGTTCCTGCGGCGCACCTTGCAACAGTTTCAACAGCGCTTCGGCACTGCCGGCACGGCGCAGGGCCTGGCCCAGGTCGGTTTCACCGAGGGCGCGGGTGAGCAGTTGCAACAGGCGCAGGTGTTCGTCGGATTTGGCGGCAATGCCGATGGCCAGGTACACGATCTGGCCGTCGCCCCAGTCCACCCCTTCGGGGAACTGCAGCAGGCGCACACCGGTGGAGAACACCTGGTCACGGGTTTCGGGGGTGCCGTGGGGGATGGCGATACCTTGGCCGAGGAAGGTCGAGCCTTGGGCTTCACGGGCTTGCAAACCGCTGAGGTAACCCTCGGCGACCAGGCCGTCGGCCACCAGTTTTTCAGCGAGCAGGTGCAAGGCAGCAGATTTGTCCACGGCCACCTGGCCCATGGAAATCTGCTCTACAGTGAGCTCAAGCATGCCGTTCTCCTAGTTAGTGCAGTGGCGCACTAGGTATTGTTTTAAACAAACAGTGTAAAGGGTGTTCAGGTTTTACTGACTGAGCAGTCAATTGGCAGTAGCCACTCAGTCGCGAACGTCGTAAAAATACGCTGGCTGAAACGTTTAATCTATAGTTTATGGAAGACTACGCGTTAATTGCGCATCCTTGAAGAACCACTCGGCGCTTGAGCCAGGACATTGGTCGTGTACAGGAATCGGTTACGATTGGAGAAAATGTCGGGGCAAGCTCCAGAAAACAAGGAAATCCCGGTTTGAAACTCAGTGATATCGCCCGTCTCGCCGGTGTGTCCGTGACCACCGCCAGCTACGTCATCAATGGCAAGGCTGAACAGCAACGCATCAGCAGCGCCACCGTCGAACGGGTGCGTGCCGTGGTCCAAGCCCATGGCTTTACCCCCAACCCCCAGGCCGCCGGGCTGCGCAGTCGGCACACGCGCACCTTGGGCTTTATCCTGCCCGACCTGGAAAACCCCAGTTATGCACGCATCGCCAAGCTCCTGGAGCAAGGGGCGCGGGCGCGCGGCTATCAACTGCTGATCGCCAGTTCCGACGATGACGCCGACAGCGAGCGCCAACTGCTGCAACTGTTCCGCGCCCGACGCTGTGATGCGCTATTTGTCGCCAGCTGCCTGCCGGCCAGTGATGACAGTTACCGTGAGTTGCAGGCCAAGGGGTTGCCGGTGATTGCCATCGACCGGGTGATGGGCGCGGATCAATTCTGCTCGGTGGTCAGCGACGACCGCCAGGCGTGCCAGCAACTGACCAGCAGCCTGTTGCAGCCATTGCCCAAGCAGATCGTATTGATCGGCGCACGGCCCGAGCTGAGTATCAGCCAGGAACGTGCCGCCGGTTTCCGTGAGGCCCTCGACGGGTTCACCGGTGAAGTGATCGTCGAACACGGTGAAGCCTTCAGCCGCGACTGTGGCCGACAGCTGATGGAGCAACTTCTGCAGCAACTGGGGCATTTGCCTGACGCGCTGGTGACCACGTCCTACGTACTGCTGCAAGGCGTGTTCGACGCGCTGCATGACTTTCCGCTCAAATCACGGCCGCTGCGCCTGGGCACCTTTGGTGATACCCAGTTGCTGGACTTCCTGCCGCTGCCGGTCAACGCCATGGCCCAGCAACATCAACTGATCGCCGAGACCGCCCTACGCCTGGCCCTGGCCGCAATTGAAGAAGAACAGTACCAACCGGGCGTACATGCCATCGGCCGGACGTTCAAGCAGCGTATTCACGAGGCGTGAGCGTGGAGCTGATCGACACCCACACCCATTTGGACTTCCCCGATTTCGACAGCGATCGCCGGGAAGTCCTCGTTCACAGCCGAGCACTGGGCGTGCGGCGTATGGTGGTATTGGGGGTGTATCAGCAGAATTGGCAGCGGTTGTGGGACCTGGTGCAAGCGGACGAAGGCTTGTTCGCTGCCTTTGGCCTGCACCCGGTGTACCTCGATGACCATCGCCCCGCCGACCTGACGGAGTTGGGCGACTGGCTGACTCGCCTGCACGGCCACCGGCAGCTGTGCGCCGTGGGCGAAATCGGCTTGGACTACTTTCTCGAACAACTGGACCGCGAACGCCAGCAAAGCCTGTTTGAAGCGCAGCTAAAATTGGCGGTGGACTTCCAACTGCCGGCGCTGCTGCACGTGCGTCGCAGCCACGCCGCCGTGATTGCAACCCTCAAGCGCATTCGCCTGCCCCGTGGCGGCATCATCCACGCCTTTGCCGGTAGCCGCGAAGAAGCCCGCGAATACATCAAGCTCGGCTTCAAACTGGGCTTGGGCGGCGCGGCGACCTGGCCTCAAGCCCTGCGCATGCACAAGGTGCTGGCCCACCTGCCGCTGGACGCGGTGGTACTGGAAACCGACTCACCGGATATGGCGCCCGCGATGCACCCCGGCCAACGCAACAGCCCCGAACACCTGCCGGACATCTGCACCGCGCTCGCCGAGCGCATGAATACCAGCCCTCTATTGCTGGCCGAGGCGAGCACACGCAATGCGTGCGAGCTGTTCAATTGGTAGAGAAGGCGAGACCACTTGCAGCTCCAGCGTTATCCGCTGACGGTAGCGGGCATATCGCAGCACCAGGAAATGCACCAGCAGCACGATCAGCGAAATGTTGAATTGGCCGATCACACTGATCAACCCTACCCACTCTGTCACCAGTGCCACGATCAGTGCCGTGCAGGTCAACACCACCATGCTCGGTCGCACCAGTGCCCATTGGTCCAGGGACCTGAACTGACGCAACTGCCGAGGGCAGTTCAACTGCAAGATCCACTGGCAGTACGGGCAATCGAACGGTTCTTCGATGGCGATGGCATTCAGTTGCCAAGGCTTGAGATTAAAGGTGATGTCGCAATGGGCGCAGTGCCCCTTGATGCCGATTACAGCGTTCATCGCTGTGCCTCCCCAGGACTTGAAATCGAGTGAAACAATTTTCACCCATTCAAGGCCCCGGAAAAGAGACGCCGAGAAATCAGGACAAGCACCACGCCAGCAAACGACAAATCCTACATTCGAGTCTCACACCCGGAACGCGCCGATCAATTGCTTCAACTCGATCACCTGCACGGACAGTAGCCGGCTCGCCGCTTCGGTCTGGTGCGCGCCCTGCGCGGCATGTTCGCCAGCCCGATTGATTTCAACGATGTTCTGGTCGATATCGTGGGCGACGGCGGTTTGCTGCTCCACGGCGGCGGCAATCTGCTGGTTCTGATCGACGATCATTCCTACAGCACCGAGGATGTTTTCCAAGGCTTGCTGGACCTTTTCCGACTGGCCCACGGTGCCACTGGCCATTTCATGGCTGCTGCCCATGGCCTTCACGGCCGCCGCCACGCCGCTGTGCAGGCGACTGATCATCTGCTCGATTTCCTCGGTGGAGTGCTGGGTGCGCCGAGCCAGAGTACGCACCTCGTCCGCCACCACCGCAAACCCACGCCCTTGCTCGCCGGCCCGTGCGGCTTCGATGGCGGCGTTCAGGGCCAGCAGGTTGGTTTGTTCGGCGATGCTCTTGATCACTTCCAACACGCTGCTGATGGACTGGCTGTCAGTGGCCAACTGGTTAATGACCTTCACCGACTGATCGATTTCCGTGGCGAGCCGCGCAATGCTGCCCTGCTGCGACTGCACCAGGCCACGGCCGCTGACCGTTTCGTCGTTGACGCTTTGGGCACTGCTGACCGCCGCCGCGGCACTACGCGCGACTTCCTGCGCGGTGGACGACATCTGATTCATGGCCGTCGCCACCTGCTCGATCTGCGTGCGTTGCCCGGAAACGGCCTGATTGCTCTGGGCCGAGACCGTCTCCACCTGCCCGGCCTGTAACTCGACCTGGCCGACGGTGTGTCCGACGCGCTCGATCAAGTCGTGGATCTTCGCCACGGTGCCGTTGAATACCTGGCCCAGGTCACCCAGCTCATCGCGGCTATGGGCAACAAAGGTGACGGTCATATCACCGGCCGCCACCTTATCCATCATCGCGCCCAGGCGCCGCAGCGTGGTACGTGTGGACGCGTAGAAGCCCGCATACAAGTAGAAAATCAACAGGAACACCGCGCTCAGGGCCGAGACCAGCAGCACCATGTGCGTGCGGTTCTGTGCCAGGCGCTGTTCCAACTGTTGCCCGAGAAAGGTCAGCGTGGCGTCATCCAATTGGTAGGTCTGGGCCATCAACCGGCTGACATTGTCGTAGAAGTCCTGCCAGGGCGCGTCGAGGGTTTCGGCCATCACGACCTGTTCTTCAAACAACTCGCTGGCTTGCTTGAGGCTGGCGTTGCTGGCCTTGGCCAGGCTGTCGAGGGCCGCGTGCGCGGCTTTGCTGGAGCCCAGGGCATCCTGCAACTTCAAGCCATACTCGGCCTGGAGTTTTTCCAATTGCTGCAACAGCTCGTCAAAACGTGTGCTGGACGACGAGTTGAGAAAACCCTGGCCCAGGGAATACGCGCCCATTGCCCGGCCTTCGCCCAGGGTCTGGGTGACTTGCGGGGTCACACTGGTGATCAGTTCACTGAGTTGGCGCAGATCGCTTTGAGAATCGCGGCTCAAGCCGGATTGGCTGGCGATGATCTGGCTGAGCATCTGGGCCTTGTTGAGCAATTTGCCGATCAGGGCACTTTTACTCAGCAGCGAGGTTTCCTGCTGTTGGGCCTTGAAGGCAGCGATCAACTCGTCGCGCTTGGCGTCAAAAGCGGCGATTTGCTCGGGCTCGGTCGTCATGGCGTTGAGGCTTTGCAGGCGGTTCAGCACGCTTTGTTCCAAAGCGCTGATCTTGCCCTCAAGGTCGCCCGCCTTACCGGACTGGCCCAACGTGGCGTTGATCTGCACCTGGTTGTTGAGGGTTTCCAGGTCGCGGCGCAGGGCCAGGCTGCTGCCGAGCAGGTCGAGGCTTTGCAGCTCGACGCGTGTGCCCTGGAATTCACGCCACGAATCACGCACCAGATAATAGTTGGTCGCCAGCATCGGCAGCAGGAACTACACGCTGATCAGGCTGAACTTCATGCCGAAGCTCAGGCGATTCATCAGCGCGACGGCGGGATAGAGCAAGCTCTTCACAGGTGAACTCCCTTTCTTTTATTTTTATTGAGGCGCAGGGCGGCAGTTAGCCAGCATCTGTATAGCTCAATTTGAAAGGGAGTTTTGTAACTTAAGGTTAATGAGATCAGCCGTCAGGGCAGCACCGTCCAGATGGCAAACCCGGCATACCACAGCACCGCCGCGCGCAGCAGCAGTTCCCACAGTCGGTCCAGGCTGTTGATGCCATCGGGGCCGACCGCTGGAGGCGGGATTTCAGCGGCGACCAGGCCAACTTTTTCCACCAGTTGGGCAGCGCTGATGTCCCAGCTCAGCAGTTCGTGGAGCATCACACGGCCGACCGCGACGAAGTTACCCACCAGGGCAAAACTGGCCGCCAGCAGGCGCACCGGCAGCCAGTCAAATGCGTGGCGCAGTTGCCCGGCCCGCTCGGCCACCAGAGGGTTCTTGCTGTGTTCACTGGCCAGTGCGAGCAGGCGATAAGCCAACGCAGCCACCGGGCCCAACAGGAAGTACCAGAAAATCACCGCAAAAAAGCTCTGGTAGGCCTGCCACAACAGATGGCCCTGGACGCGCTCGAGCAATTGTTCGCCACTGTCGGCGCTCAGGTTCAAGTCACGCTCAGCCACGTGCTCGGCGGCTTGCAGGTCGCCACGTCGCCAGGCATCGCGAAAAGGGCCAAGCCCGGCGAGCAGGTCACCACGGCCCAGGCTGTAGATCACCACCAACAGGTGCACCGGCAGTGCCAAGAGCCCGTAAGCCACCGGCTCCAACACCAGCAGCAACAACGCCAGCAACGCGACCGGCAACAACACCAGCAATGCCAGGATCAGCCAGGGCTGCTTGCCCATGCGCGGGCTCGATTCCAGCTTGGCCAATTCACGCAGCCAACCGCCATCACGCTGCAACCGCAGGCGCAAGGCCGAGAATTTCTCGATCCAGACCGCCAGCACCAACACCAGGAAACTCATCGTGCGTGTCCTCCATCCTGCAGGGCGCTGCGAAAGCGCGTCCAATCAAAAGCCGGGCCGGGATCGGTCTTGCGACCCGGAGCGATATCGCTGTGACCACAAATGCGCTGGGGCGTGATGCCGGGGTAAGCCGCCAGCAACTGGCGGGTCAGGTCGATCAATGACGCATATTGAGCGTCAGTGAACGGCTGGTCATCCGTGCCTTCGAGTTCCACCCCCAGGGAAAAGTCATTGCAGGTGTCCCGCCCCTCGAACTGCGAGATCCCGGCATGCCAGGCCCGGTCGAGACAGGACACAAACTGCGTCACCGCACCGTCACGCTCAATCAGAAAATGCGCAGACACCCGTAGGTCGGCAATCCCTTCAAAGTAGGGATGTTCCGTGACATCCAGGCGGTTCTGGAAAAACTCCTGCACTTTACCGGTGGCGAACTGCGCCGGTGGCAGGCTGATGTTATGCACCACCAACAGTGAGATCTCGCCGGCGGGGCGCTCGTTGAAGTTGGGCGAAGGGCAATGACGGATGCCCTGGCACCAACCGCTGGTGGGGTCCAACTGCATACAGGTTCCTTGAACGAGACAAAGTGTGTCCAGTATGCCGCGTTCGACCCTCAGGTTGCGATCACTTGCCGTGATTGAGTTGACGCAGCTTGCCCACGACGGCGGTCAAGGCACGCTCGAACAAGGGGCCGTCGTCCAAGGTGTGCAGCGCGCCGCTTTTGAACGCCAATGCCAACTGGCCCGCGCTTTTCTCCAACACCTTGAGCCCCGTGCGACTAGTGAAGATATAGGTGTCGGACGGTGCCATGATCGCCGTCAGACGGCAGCGCAACGTAGTGGCGTCGTCTTCCTCAAACACCACCCAACCACCGATCTTGAGCTGGTGAGCCTTGATCCGGTGGGGGTCGTTGTCCGGCAGATCGCGGACCGGGTCGGGTGACGCCGAGCTCAGCACAAAGGGTTCACACACTTCGATCCACTCGTCGACACCTTCAGGTGCCTGGACATGCAAGGCCTGCAAACGCACAAAAAACTCGCGGGTACTGAAGGGGTCGAACGCGGCACTGGTCAATCCGTCTCGCAAGGCCTTGAGCAAGCCCGGCAGTTGTTCCAGCAAAGGGTGCCCGGCTTCTGTGTCTTGCTGCAGGCCGACGCTCCAGATCAATTCATCCATGGTGCGCAGCCCCGCCTGCCATTGCACCGATTGCTCGCCATGCTTGAGGCTGGCCAGCAACAGTACCTGGCTCCAGGCCTGCTGCAGGAACTGCACGACCGGACGCGGCAGGGTCTTGCCCAACAACCGTTTGTTCAACACATCGGCTACGCGCTGGCGGGCCGCTTCGGTGCGCACGCGACCGGCTTCGGCATCGCGGGTATGCTGCTCAAGCAAGTCGCTGCGCCGCCGTTCATCCGCGCTAAACGCGCTGAACTCGGCGAGCAGCTGGGAAAAAATGGTCGCATCTTCGACAAATTCATTGAGCAAGCGCTGCACGACCTGCTCGATGCGCAGGTACAGATGGTCGCGCTGAGTGCCGCCCATGGCAGCGGTCGCGATTTCATTGAGCAGGCGCCGCGCCGGGTGGCTGGTGCGACTGAAGAGGCTCTTGTCCAGCACCGCGACTTTCAGCATGGGGATCTGCAGACGACCGATCAAGGCCTTGAAGGCATCGGGCACGGCGCGGTCGTTGAGGATGAATTCGAACAGCAGCGCGATCAGGTTGATCACATCTTCGTCCGCATCCTCCACCACCCGCGACTTGCCACTCTTGACGCTGACGCGCGTGAGCAACTGCTCAAGCTGGTTGCGCAGGTCGAAATCATCCTCGACCTCAGGCTCCGGCACGTACTGCTGCAAATGGGAGAGCAGACGCAGCAAGTCACGGGTGGCGATGGGCAACGGTTCGGCGCTGGCTTCAAGCGTCGGCGCCACGCTACCGCGTACCGCGGTGAGTAATGGCTGGAGCGCGGCGAAGGCTTCCTGGCCATTTTCGTCGACCGGCGGCAAGGTTTCTTCGCGCGCAAGCTCACGGACCGCACGCGCCTCAAGCCGACGGGACGGTACGGCCTTGAGCTCAGGCAAAACGCCGGTTGCGACCAACAACTGATTGGCTTCGCCGTACAGTTGGTCAGCATCGCTGAGCACGTATTTTTCAAACAGCTTGAGCATGATCAGCTTGACGCGGATCTCCACGCCCAGGCTGCGCCCCGCCCGCAGGAAAAACTCACACAAGAGCGCAGGCCCCAGAGGGTTTTCGCGATCATCCAGGCGGTTGCCGAGCAATGCACTCAAGCGCGCCGTGAGTTGCTCCAAGGCCAAGCCATCACGATGCCGCACCCGGCCCAGCATGGCTTCAAGCGCCACGGCTTTTTCCAGGTCATCCTTGGAAGAACCCGGGGCCGCGTCGTAGGAAACCACCGGCACCAACTGCAATTCCCCGCCCCCTGCCTGACCCAGACTGGCGAAGGCTTCAAACAGGCGCTCCATGAATACACGCTCGAAATTCTTGCGCTTGAGGCGCAAGTCGCGCATGGCTTCAAAGAAAATATGGTGATCGAGGTTGTTCCGCGCCTTGTCGGCCATTTCGAACAAGGTGTCATCAGCGTTATCGAACAGATCCTGCAGGCCCTGCTGCAACTGTTGCGCCGCCTTGTCGCGCACCTGCAGCAACACCACCGGCAGTCGGGCGAGCGGCGATGGCGTGGCGGACGCCTTGTTGAAGGGCACCACCTTTCCGTCATTGTGCATCCTGGCCTCCTGAAACGGGGTATGGGTCTGAACGTCAAAGCTATGACGCCAATTGCAAGGCGCGAGATTATCTTGCAAATGAGGGCGGTTGCGCCAGCAAACTCTGCCTTTGCGCGGTAAATGAGTAGCGAGCCTGGGTTCGAACGCGCACTGCCCCTATAATCGGGGCACTTTGTCTGTGGAGCCTGTTATGCCGAATCTCCGTCTTGCCGACCTCACCGCCGAAATCGAAGCCAACGTGCGCCGCGCACTGCTGGAAGATATCGGCAGCGGCGACATCACTGCGCAGTTGATCCCGGCCGAACGGCTGGCCACGGCGACCATCATTACCCGTGACGAAGCGGTCATCGCCGGTACGGCTTGGGTAGATGCGGTGTTCCGCCAGTTGGACCCTCGGGTCGCGGTGCATTGGCAGGTGGCCGACGGTGAACGCGTGAGCCCCAACCAGGTGCTGTTCCACCTTGAAGGCCCGGCACGTTCGCTGCTCAGCGGCGAACGCTGCGCACTGAATTTCCTGCAGTTGCTCTCCGGTGTCGCCACCCGTGCGCAATTCCTGGCGGATTTTGTCGCCAGCACCCAGGTCAAGCTGCTGGACACCCGCAAAACCCTGCCGGGGCTGCGCTTGGCGCAGAAATACGCGGTGACCTGCGGCGGCTGCCACAATCACCGGATCGGTTTGTATGACGCGTTCCTGATCAAGGAAAACCATATTGCGGCCTGTGGCGGCATTGCCCAGGCGATCACGGCCGCCCATAAGATCGCCCCCGGCAAACCGGTGGAGATCGAAGTGGAAAGCCTGGATGAACTTCGCGAAGCCCTGGTGGCGGGCGCGGATATCATCATGCTCGATGAGCTGAGCCTGGAGGATATGCGCGAAGCCGTGCGCCTGAACGGCGGCAAGGCGAAGCTGGAGGCCAGCGGCGGGATCAATGAAAGCACCCTGCTGCCCATTGCGCAGACCGGGGTGGATTACATCTCGATTGGCGCGATGACCAAGGATGTGAAGGCGGTGGATTTGTCGATGCGGCTGAGTATCTAAGTAGGAGCAAGCCCACTGTGGCGAGGGAGCTTGCTCCCGCTGGACCGGGCTGGCGCTCCAGTGCGAAGCACTCCCTATTCCGATACCGTGGATGTATCTGATTATCGGGGCTGCTTCGCAGCCCAGCGGGAGCAAGCTCCCTCGCCACAACAAGCCCGCCCATTCAAAGCGTTTAGACCACCAAGTCATTCATCTCGCAATACTCTTCCCATTCGACACCCAGCACCTCGGCCGCCTCTTTGTGCAAGGCCAGCCGTGCCGCTTCAAACGCTTCCGGGGTCGATGTGTACTTGAGGGTCAGCTCCCAAGGCTGGTAGCCCTGGCTCTCGGCCTCGTCCTCGAATGCCCACTGAATCTGGTCGCGCTGATCATCGGCGCTCAGGTCCTTGATCTCTTCTTTGAGCTGCGGCGTGTCCTCAAGGTACTTCTTGAGTGCTTCTTCGTGCCGAACTTCCTGGGTCATTTCAGTCGTGGTCATGTTGTTCTCTTAGATCGAGGAATGGGGATGCATCTGGGTCATCAAGGTTGCACAGATATAAAAGAACTGGCGCAAATGCCGGCTCGTCTGGCCTTCAGAACCATTCTGGGATCAACTGAAAACAGTGCTGCCTTTGTTGCCTTTTTGCCCGAGACAGGAATCGCATTTGACGATCATTAACCAGCATTTACTGGCCGCCTCCGGATACCGCATAAACCGCTGTACTAGCCAGTGTACTTTTTAGGTTTCGCTGGGCCCTTTCGAGCCCTGGTCGCCAAACGATAATAGGCACTCTGATCAAAGAGCGCCACCTTGCAGCTACGCCCAGGCCAGCAGCTCAACCTGAACGGTGCACTGGGCAAGCGTGACGGCAACCTGCGCACCGGTCGTGGTGTTGATCAGGATGCCCGATGACGCGCAGTTGGCCGAGAACGAACTCGCATCCAAGTTACACACTTGAATGCCGTAACTGTTTGGCGGGCCAATGTCTGTGCCCTGAGGGCTCATGCGGAACGCAACCCCAATAGGCCACCCGCCGACGGAAACCGTCAGAGTTACATGGACGTTAATCACATCAGGCACAAACCCTAACGCATGTGTGTATCCGGCGGCCGTGACCGCCAGTGATAGATTGGCGGACCTCCAACGTCTAAAGCGCGGCAATGTCTCGACAGCCATAAGTCGAGTTGCCAGGCTGGCATATGCCGTGGCCAGGGATGCAGCCTCAGCGGAGCCAAGCGGGGTTATGACTCCAAATAGGCGAGTCATCCAGGCCCCGGTGGCGTGAGTCGGGTAGGTCTCGGATCCGTGTCGAGCGCCACCACCCGTTGGAACATCGCCAACGTTAGGTCCAGTGTATGGAAGGCCCGACAAAGAACGGTTGCTCGTGCTCGCTCCGGCCGGAGAGGTCGAGCTTATTGCACCTGCGGTTGTATCCACCCCGTCAACGGTGTTTGCCGCATCATCGCCACGACTTACCGTCCGGTGCTTGTGGGACTGCATCTGGTCACGTTTGATGAGCGTCGGACCAGACCCGCCACGCTCAAATACCGCACCATACGATCCAGACGACATCCCGTTGCGATCCCGCATCCGGAACTTGCCCGCGCTTGAGTTGGCAACGAAGCACGCTCTGTTTCCAGGGTCCGCGTTCCATTGCGCCTGCGTTACAGTCGGCAGCAGGCCTGCGTCTAGTGCGGCCGCGAAGCTAGGGTACACAGCGCGGTCAAGTTCCTGGCCGTCATCCAGAGCAAAACCAGCGAAGGGCTGAGGGCGATAACCCCAGGTCGACATGCCCATTTGTAGCCCGGCATTAGATGCAGCGATAGCCGATGCAGCCGCGGCGGCAGCAGAGCCGCCCGCGGCTCCTGCAGAGCCGGCTGCTGCACTTGCTGAATCGCCCGCTGCGCTCTTATACGAGAGCGCGTCCGCTGCCGATTGCTGCGCCTGTGCTACAGCTTCCAAGGCCAGCGCAGGTTGCTGCTCGATCTGTTCAAGGGACAGGTTTGAAGTGATCGGGTTGCCGTTAGCGTCGAACGCGAGCACCCTCAATCCGCGAACCGCTTTGGTTGGCAGCGGTGGAATCCCTTCCGGCTCTAAAAGGCTTACCGTCAGCGCCCGACTGCTGTCACGACTCAATTGTTTGACGGCCAGCCAAAGACGGTCAAAATCGCGGTTCACCGTCTCCGCTAGAAAATCCCCATTGATCTGATAGTCAGCCAAGCGCTGAAACGGAACGACCTGCTGAAACAACAAATCACCGGTCGGGGCGGCTGTAAAAGTACAGGTGCTTTGCGGGTTGCCGATGCCAGACAGGATAAACCCGGTAGTCACCGGAACACCGTTCAAGGTGATCTGCAGGTCGGCCGCGTCCAGCAGCAGGAATGGGATGGCGTACGCGGTGGCCACGCCATTGGCTGCGTAGCGTTTGAACGTTGGTCCGGGTTGAACTGACATGATTGGCCCCTGGTGGTGGCGGGCTAGTAGTCGACCTGCACTTCGTGCGTGCCCGCATCTGGACGCCAATTGTCACGACGGGTCTCTGTCGGTTTCCCGACTATTCGGCCAATGCGGACCGGGGTCTGGGCGATGCCGCCGGCGCCGGAATCGATGTAGTCGTCTTCCTGGTTGGTCAGCGCTGGATTGAAGTCGCGCATTTGATCCCAGATGATTTTTAGAACATCGACGTGGGCCCAAAGGAAACGAGCCGACAGCGGCGATTCGAAGGCGTCGAGGATGCGCTTTTGCTTGTTGGTGCTGGAATGTTCTTCCCCTACCCCGCAGCCCGTGCCTTTTAGCGCCTGCTTGAGGATCGCGGGGGCAAACCCGCCGGGCCCATTGGTCTCGATGATCACGCGCGGGATTTGGTACCGAACCACCAGTTCGCGGATCTGATGGACCTGCCCCCCATTGATCCTGCCCTTTTCATCGAACTCGGCAATTTCCCCAGTGAGCCCCACAGCCAGGTGCCAATAGAGCTGCCCGCGCGCGTCCGTCAGGATCAACGAAAACGCGGAGGCGTCTGACTTGATCTTACCCAGTGAGCAGTCCCAATAAGCGATGGCGCCAACGATCTGAGTGGCGCCAAGGTACATGGCCGCCGCATTGTTGGCGTAGCGCATAACCGGCTGAACGTCGTACGGGATGATGCGTGCAGGGTCTAGGCGTACCTCTGTGACGGGTTTCGAGTGGAGCTGATACTGCGAGTCCCATTCATTGATGGTGCGGGTCTCGCGGCGCCGAGTCTCCAGCGTCGCCATGTCGAAGCGTTCAGGCCAGGCGCTGCCGGCGTAGCAGTCAACCAATGTGCCGGGCGGCGTGAAGAAGGCGATACCAGTTTTCGTCTGCTGGTAATCCTTGCCCAGCACCAGTACGCGGGCGTGCTTGCCGATACCGGAGAACACCACTTCGGGCACAAAAGGCACGTCGTAGGCGTTCTGCTTGGCGTCCTCTATCCGGTGTTCCTGGGCGAACATGCGGATGGTGAGGCAGTCTGCCCCCATGCTTTCGAGTTCGTCGTACAGGCTATCGTGGGTATGCGGCGTGCCGATATAGAGCTTGCTACCACCGGGCACCAGGATGTGCGTCTGTTCGCCCAGGCGGTAGCGCAGCTTCTCTCTGGCCTCCGGTGTCTGGATGTTGCGCGGCACTTCAACGTCATCGTTCTGGCACTCGTCCGCACGGGCTGACGTGACGTTCGACAGGATGCCCTTGGCAAACATGCTGGCGTTACGGAAGTCGGAAGCACCTTCAACCCACCACTGCTCAACCGTGCCCTGGTTGGGTGGTAGTAGGTGTCGGGTCAGCGGGTGATTACGGATAACGTTTTGCGTGTCGCGGCTGGTCTTGTAAGCCGTGGGGTCCGACTCGGACTGGTGCAGGATTCGATAGGTCGGGTCCTTGTAGTAAAGCCAGGCGTTGTAGATCGCCAGCAGCGTCGACTTACCGAAGCCACGGAAACAACGCAAAACGGCCAGAGACCCTTTAGCCTCCAGCCATATAAGCGCCTGCACGTGGATAAACGGCACATCCCATCGCATGCGCCGCGCCCACAGCATGAAGAAAACCAGTAGGCTGACTTTCTTCTCTGGGTCAGTGGACATTCCCGGCCTTCTGCATCCGATCGATGATGGCCTGGGCCTCACGCTCGGCGGCAGCAAGTTCGCCGTCCAGTTCGTCAACAGCATGACCAGCATCCGGGGCTGGCTTCTGTCGGTTCATGATGCCGGCGATGTTCACGACCTTGAGCAGTAGGGTCATGGTGGCGGCGGCGTTCTTTTTGCACCAATAACGGTCCCCGCGTTCCTGCTGGGTAAGTTCGGTCGGAACCTTCTCGGCGCCCGGCCAGTTGTGCGGGTCGACCTCAGTGATGACAACTTCGCCAAGGCGTTCGCTCAAGGCTTGCAGGCGGGTGATCTGATCGTCGCGCATTATTTCGCTCCCACAGCTGCGCCCAGGTTCGGCGCCCGTGACGGTGTTGATTCGCCCGGCTCCCACCAGAATTCTTGATCAAAATCGCGCAGAGCTCTCTTTTGCATGCGCCCCAAATATCCTGGAGATAGGACCTCTTGCAGATCCTGAATAAGCGCATGCTCGATTGCGGCTTTCGTATACCAACTACGAACCAAGGGTGTGTTCTGATAACCAATCCTGAGTAGGTTAGCGCCAATGTCGGACGGGTCTGTCTCTTTTCCATTGGCTGCATTGAAGAAAGGTTTTCCAGCCGTTCCCATGACATCAAGTGCAGTACCAATTACCGGCCCCGCAAGCCCGACAAGGTTCGGCTGTCCGCCACGGTTGTCACCGCCCAGGCCAGTATTGAGAAGATCACCAAGAATACCGATGCCGCCGCCGCGCATTAGAGCCTGCCCCCAGAATCGAACATCATCCATATCCCTGGGGTCGCGCCCATTCATGATGTCCATAAGCTGATTGGTAACGGCACCAGATAACAGCATCCCGGAGAAAAGTGCCGCCGAGTAAGCAAGCTTTCCGCTACCTGACTCAATTTGCATAGCTCGCTTCCAGTGCCGCTCAAACATGGCGACACCGAAGGATTTGAACAGCGTCAGGTGCCGAAGGCCCTCGCTGCCCCATGTACCAGCACGCATGCCATGACGAAGCGTGGACCGCGTCATAAGTCCAGGGTTGATCGAAGTGAATTCTGACTCTTCTTGAATGTACCCAAGCAACTTGCCGATAGCGTCGTTCTTCTGCTTGCTACTGTATCCAGCCAGTCCCGCAACCGATTCAGGTGTCAGCATCTGCTGGCCGCGCCAATCCTCTGGCTTGGCTGCCTGCCATACCTCCCAGTCATCTTTCGTTATGCCGTAGCGCTCAAGTCGCGCCTGTAACGTTGGATCCTCTCCCCACCCTTTACGCGTGTCGGCTGCCATGCGGGACATCAGCTCAACCGAGAAAGAACGCCGAACCGCGGTGGTCCATCCCTGGAGAAGGGTTAGTTTCATCGTTGCGTTGGCGAGTTTCCCGGTCCACCCATTCGCCAGCATATCGCCGTGCAGGGAAACCAGATCATTGGTAATGCTGTCCATCGCCAAGGCCAGTTTGGCTGCGTCTGCACGGTACTCAGGAGACACGCTCTTAAGCGTGTTCAAAAGCGTCTTGCCCACTGGAATGCCATGATGGGCCGCCGTGATGGCCAGCGAGCTGAGATCGCCCACAATGGAAGAAACAAGCGTAGCCTGTAGCTTGGCCGCTACCATGAAGTTGCGTAGCCCCTGGTTGAACTCTGCAACCCGAGTGTTAACCGGTACGCCAAGATTTCCATTCAGAACGCTCCATACCATGTCAGGGGTGGCACCGAACTCAGTACCGGCGAACCAACCATCGTGACCTGCGTCCTTGATCTCGGCGGAATCAAGAAGCAACCGGTAAGTTTGGCCGGCGCTTGGTCCAAACTGCTCAATCAAGACCGTATCCTTGATCTGAGAGCGAACGGAGTTTTGCATCGCCTCAAACACAGAGGTCGGGCCGTAGCTGGTCATGTACTCCAGATAGGAATCCGCATCCTTGAAGTGGATTTGCCGATGCGCTTCATCAAACTTTGCGCCCCGGCTCGATCCGCCAGATGCCCCTGGGGTCATCTTGTTTAGGCCGCCGGTTTTTAGCGTTTCATGGGCCGCTGAAAGAAACTGCATGACACCGGCATCGTCCATTTGAGTGCCGTCTTCATTGAGATAACGGCGCCTGTCGAGACGCGCCAACACGAAATTCGCCCATAGTTCCTGCCCGGCTTTGCGGACCTTTGCCATATCGTGCGGTTGCGGGAGCCAGCCGTAGTCCAGCTTTCCAATCATGGCGCCGGCAGCATTCATCCTTGCGCTTATAGAATCCATTTGTTCCCGCCAGACCTTTGCGGCCTTGGCTGCGATCTGGTTTCCCGTGGACTGACCGAACACCTCGCGCACAAAATCACGCTCTGCGGCCTTGTTTGTGATGAAGCCCAAGAACTTTGGAGAGGCTGCGTCGATAACGTCCATTATCGAACTGAATGCGCGGTTGAATTCACCCTTCATGCGGGTATCGATCTGGCGCATGCGCTCGAACAGCGCCGAGTGATATGGCTGCTTTCCGCCCAGGGTTGCCGCGCGGGACTCTTGATTTGCAAGCTCGCGGGTCTGGGCAAGAATGTTGAGCCCCTTCCGCTGCGCCTGTTTCTCAACGGATGCGAGGTGATCAGCCATTGCAGCCTGTGCGGCTTGCAGCTGACGCTGAGCCTCTGTCATGGAGTTGAAAGCGGTAGGGTCAGTTCGTGCGAGATCGCGAACGTGATAGCTGATTTTGTCTTCGATGGCCTTGGCTTCGCCGGCCTTGAGGGGGCGGCCAATAGCCTGCTCGACTTCGGTGATGCACTCGGGGCGCATGGGCTTGCCTCCAATGGGGATGGAGGCAAGCCTATTAGCGAGGGATAGACGGTTTCCCGACTATTTATTATCTGTCGCTGATGTTGTGACCCATGCGACAAGCCTGCGAACTGCGAAAGGAATTGCAAATACTGCGAACCATGCGGCAGCAACGGGCGCCATAAGGATCAGAATAACTTCAAAAATCTGCATCGAGTATTTCTTGGCTGCAAACACAGTATTATCAAATGCAGTTGGAAATTCAGTTAAATATGAGCCTCCGCGAATGCATAAATCGTACCCCTGAGATGCCGCCTCCTGAGGGTTTGAAAGCCAGTCGACCTCTGCCTTCCCAGCTTTTACATCACTGATATATAAATCCATTTCTCGCCTGCAGTCGGCCTCTAGCTTGAGCCTCCAAGCATCCATACTCATGCCAGTGCTTGCCACATGCCTTTCGAGTGCAAGCTTTGTTAGAAGCGCAGTATTTTCTTTTTTTGCACTTTCAAGAATCGCCATAGTTCTTTCAGCGGCAATCCACAGGGATGGGGCCATTAGAATAAGTAGCACGACTACAAAAAGCCTGCGTTTATTAATTTTCGCCATCTCACCCTCGCAACATGCATGTAATTGCCGCCATGAATGAGCGCGACTCCTTTACTCCCAACTGATACTCGGCCTCTACCTCTGCCAGGGCATCCGCCGCACGGACCTTTGCAGGGTTGCCGTCAGCGTCGAAGCCGGAATTTATCACGGCGTCAGGCCGACGAGCGACAGAATCACGCAGCATATCCAGCTCAGCAGATGATTCAGGGGAAAGCCTCGGCTCTCCACCGGGCTGCCCCTCGGTTTCACTTTTAGATGAGGGCGATTCGATTTTCTTTTGTTCTGCTCCTGCCGCTGTGGGTTTCGCCACATCTTTCGCAATCGCTCGCGATGACGGCGGTGCGCTCGCCTCAACACCATCAGGTGACAGGTCTTTGGCTCGCACAGTGTGACCCAGCCCCTCAAGAATGCTGTCGATATCCGAATCCATGGTCTGCGCTGGCGTTCTCGCTCGCTCGACCTGTGAGGCCAGCTTGGTGCGCTCAAACCCCTGAATAATTTGGTTCGCCCTCGCGCTGAGTCGGCCTTCAAGGCGGGGAGGCGCTTCCCCGCGATCCATGGCGCTCAGGTCGGCACGCGCTTGCTCGGCGCTGCGGTTGCCGCCAAGGGCTTCATTAAGCGATGTTTGACGGTCGCTCAGGTCCAGGCGCTCGGCCTCGATGGCTTTCCGGGCTGACTGCTCTGCCTGCTTGCGGGTCTGCCCCTGCTGCTGGAAGTCCTTGGCCCGCGCCTTGAACGAATCGTCCAGTGCATCAAGCGACTGCTTGATAGTGCCGAGTTCGGTTTTCACGTCCTTGACGTTTGGCAGGATGCCGGCGGCTTCTTGCTCCAGCTCGATACGCAGCTTCGGTTCCAGTTCTTGGCGAGCGACTGCGATAGCCTCCGCATGCGTTGGCGCAACAGGCTCTGCTGCCGCTTCTCTGCGAAGAAAATCACCTTTAAACCCATCAATGACCGTGACCGGCTCGCCGCGCCCAAGCTGGCTAATAGCCTGAGCGAGCTGAGTGCGATGCATGTTTGCACTCTGCGGATCTACCGGGGATCCTGGGGCCGCGCCGTCTTCAAAGTGGGCAACCTCTTTCTGTACCATCGCCGCATCAACCTGCTCTTGGGTTGGCCGAGGACGGCCAGTCATGGCGCCCTTAATATCGCCAGCGCGCCCAGCCCCAAAGAAAAAAGCCCCCATAACGGCATCTGCAACCATCGACTTTCCGTCCAGTGCTCGATACTGAGCCGCCTGGGCGTGGTAACCATTGCGGTCTAATAGCTCAGCAGACGCGGCGCGCTGAGCGACTCCTATCCCAACGTTCGCGCCCACGGCGATCGCAGCGTCTCCTGCCAAATTACTTACGAATCGAGCACCAGGCAGACCCGCACCGATCGTGGTTGCAACACCTTCGATAAGGCCGTGAGCAGTCGCCGTGGCGTCATCAACACCATCCGCCTTGGCGATCTGAGTAGCGGTATATCCAGATGGAGCGCCAGCGGCCAGAGGGCCAGCAACAATGCCGGCAGGACCGGTAAGCACTGTTGCAGCAACCGTCCGCGGTAGAATTTCCGCTGCGCTGTTGAGTATCTGGCCGGCAACACCAACTGCTCGCGGATCTGGCCTCAGCCTCTTGGCCGCCTCAGCAGTGTCTTGGCTTAGCTCCGACTGAACATCCTGTTGCGCCTGAATCTGTTCGTCTGCCCCATCAGGGAAATACAGGTTGCTAACGCTAAGGTCCTGCCCAATCGAGCTTGAGCCGGCCGCCTGCATAAAATTGCTGAGCGAGATTCCGCCAAGTAACAACGAGTCCCCAGAACCCTTGCCAAACCCTTGCCATACCCCCGGCTCCGGCAACTTGTCGGTGCGCTGGATACGGTTGTCCAAGTTGATAGCGTTTGCATCATCAAATCCGTCGAGCCAGCTCATTAGGGTTTCACCATAAGTTCTTGACCGGTTTGAGGATCGCGCTGTACTTCACTGCCGTTCATGAGGTAGTAAAACCCTGGTACACGTGGCGCCGCCATCAGCGGCATTCCTTTTAGGAGGTCCGTTGGAAGCTTCGTGCGTTCAGCCATTGCGTCGATCTGCGCGCCGACTGATTTGGAAAAATCCTGGTCAGCCATGCCATATGGCTTTATCACCTTGCTTCCAGCCCAGGTCGTGATACCTCCAGTAGCGGCCTGAATGGCTTGCTTGGAGATTTCAGAATCCAAGGTGACGCCATTGAACTTCGTAGCCTTGCGCTCAGACAGCGCAGCGTACGACGCCCGGTAAGCCTGGAACGCCCTGTCGCGCTGGTCTGACCCTGCAGGCATGGAAAATCCAACGTCCTTGTCGAATCCGGCAAGCAACAGATCATCACCAGGCATTGGTTTTGACTTGTCGCCGAGAATTTTCCGGCCTTCCATGATTGTCTGGGCCAGGCTCGACCCGTCCGGCAGCTTGTAGCCTTGAAACGCGGCACGGCCGGCGGTATCGGCGAGCTTGTCATCACCAACGAATGGCTGAATCGCCGCCGAATACTCGGCCTTGTCCTGGGTGGCCGCACCGATTACGCCGAATATCTGGATCTTGGTTTTATCGTCGATTGACTTGGCGGCGGCTTGAATCATGCCCCGCTCAGCCTCGGTCCACGGACTTGGCATGACAGTCGGACCATCCTTTCGGCGAACGGAGCCGGCGAGCAGGAAGCGCTCACCCAGTTGCGCTAGCAGTTGTTGCTGGCCTTCTGGGGTGGCGATACCTGCCATGTTGATGGGTTCGATTTGTGCGCCACTTGTGATCGCGCTATAGGTGACCGGATCTGAGTCGCGTAGCTTTTTACGTTCAGTTCTTGCTGATTCCAGTCGATTTAAATTTTCAACGTCTGCTGCGCTTGCCCCATTTTGCTGCATGCTGGCTTTCAGCTGCGTGAGGTACTGCTCCTGCTGGGCGTCCGGTAACAGAAGAAGCTGCTGAGATTTATTCATCTGCTGAATTCTGGTGTCGTACTCGCCCTGCATGGATGTGCCGTGAAGTGCGGTCCTCCATCGCTGCTGGTCGGCGGGTGTCGGCGGCACGCCCAGCGACGCTTGTTTGTCCATCTGCGCCAGAGCGCGCTCCCCCTTCATTTCGCGCATCATGGATTGCTGCTGCTGATGCTGCTCAACTTGGAAGATTCGGCCGGTGACGGTGTTGAGCAGTTGGTTGCGCTTGTCCGGATCCAACTTGCGGGCGTAGAACCCGTCTTCAGCGGTGAGGTCGTGTTCAAGTTTCTTCAAACTGTTTATGCTTTCCCGCGACTCGATAACCCGCTGAGTGGCGTGCGTAGTCCAGTTGTTGTCCTTGAACTGCTGCTTCTTGCTGGCCCATGCCTCACCAAATGCCAGGTGGCCGGCGGTGTCCACGTCTTCGGCGTCCATGCGCTTGTTGATCAACTCGACATCAGCACCAGGCATTGCAGCATCTTTGCCCAGCATATCCATGCGGGACGATAGGTCGCTCTGGGCGGAAAGGATCCTGCCCTTGGCCGCTGACGCCTCGATGTTGGCCAGGCCGCCCAGCTGGATGCGCTTAAGCGAATTGCCAATCTCGCCCTGTTGGGCAGCATCAAGCCCGGGCGTGTCGATGGGATCGAGCTTGGCCACAGCAGCGTTGTAGGCTTCGGGGGCTTTGTCGTAGGAAAGTTTCCCCACACGAATCTGCTCGTCCAGGTCCGTGGCAATGGTCTTGATCTGCGATTCACGATCGATAAGTGAGTTGCTGGCCTTCACCCGGGCTAGCGCCTGATCCTCCCTGTTGCGCTGATCAATGATGCCGAAACCGACGTTTTGCAGCGTTCCGGCAATCTGCTGGTTGGCTCGATCTTGGGCGCGAGTATCCGGAGCGATAACCCGATTCTGCGCAACCTCAGTCTGTACGCGGGTGCCTGGGCCAAGTGGTATCTGAGCCATTAGGAGTTCCTCACCCATGCCGCGTTGGTATTAAGCCCCTGATCTTGGCCCTGCATATTTCGCCCAGCGGCCGATGCCTTCCACCCCGAATAGATTTGGGCACCACCCTGCATCACCGAGCTTACCGACTGAGCATTTGCGGTGGACCTGGCCTGTGTGCCAGCGAGTCGCATGTTGCTGGAGTCCGCATAGCCGCGAGCCTTCTGGTTTTGCCCGTTGAAGATGGTCAACACCGCGTCTTCCTCGGCATTACCGATGATTTCCTCGTTGATGTTGATCGCGGAACCTTCACCGGTCTCAACGCCAGATCCTGCCAGTGCAGCGTTGGCCTCACTGGCCTGGTTGCGGGCAAGGCGACGGATGCGGTCGGCCTGCACCGTGGCGGCGCTTGCTGCTGCGTCTGCGTCCTTCTGGGACTGTTCGGCCTGGGAGTCGGCCGTGAGCTGGGCTTGCTTGCCAGCCTGTTGCGATGAATAAACAGAATACGCCGTACCCGCGACAGCAGCGCCGGCAGCGATGTATCCACCATATGCAGCCATAAACGCAGCGCCGGCGGCCATTATTTGAACTCCATTTGAAAGAGGGGCGCGAACACTTCGAACCCCAGTGATTGATACAGCTTCGACGTGCCTTCGACGTTGAGCTTCGTGCCAATGCCAAGCTGCACATGGCGGGCGCCACGGATGCGGGCCCACTCGACAAACGCCAGGATCAAACGGCGCGCGGTGAACCCGCTACGGCGTGAAGGTTCGATGAATACTGAGTAGTCATAGGCGATGGTTTCTTCGCTGAACCATTGGTCAACGATGCCGCCAGCCATGCCGCCAACTATCTCCCCATTGATTTCAGCTACGAACACGACGCCGTTGTGCCCGTTGATCAACTCATGCAGGAAGGCCGCCGACTTTTCGGGCGAGAACGCCAGGGCGGAATAGCTGCTGATGTCGTGCAGCATGGTGCCCAGCTCGATCAGCCGGGGTACATCGGAGTGTTTCGCGGCTCTGATCATGGTGGGCCTCAGTCGTTGAAAGACATTTTTTTAATGACGCACAGCAGGTGGAATGGCAGCGGCTGGTTTTGCTCGATGACCAGGGAAGCCTGGCCGCGATCCCATCCAAGGTTTTCCATGCGGTGATCGCCGGTGAACAGAACGGGCGGCTTGTCCAGGGCCTGCGAGCCCAGGTTGCGGAATGCCACAGGCTGGCCGTTGATCTCGCAGCCAGTTGTCTGAAGAAAGCGCAGCGTGATCTCGGCGATACGCATGCTGTTACCCTGGGCGCTGCCGGTGTTGCCCTGAACTTCTGGGGTGAGGGTCTTGATCTGGGTTTTGAATGGCAGGCCGATCTGCACGGCGAAGGCATTGCGCGGAATGGTGACTTGTCCGCCGGTGACAATCTGCTGCTGCATCACCACGCCATCGGCGACGATATCCACCGCCTTCCCTTCCAGATGGGCAAGGCCGCTCCAGGTGGCAGCGCCTGGGCCGCTGACGGCGGATATCCCGCAATCAACCCGTATGCCCGACGTGAAGCGCTCGACGTACCTGGTTTGAACACCGTTGACGGTGCGGCTCACGATGACCCACATCTGCTCACCGGTTGCCGTAGGGATCGAGGCGACCGACTCAAACTGACCGTCGGTGATCTGGCGAGCCCAACCAACCACGTCCTGGTCACGGTCGACGGTGAGGGTCGCGATCACCCCATCAGCACGCACCAGGAACAGGACTGATTCCGGCTCTTGCTGGTAGGCCATATCAATAATGCCGGTCTCTGTGGCGTGCTCAGACAGCACCGACATATCAGGCGCACCGTAGGCGTCCGAATCGTACTTGTAGGCCATGGCGCGCAGCTTGCGGCCTGAGCGCTGCATGAAATACAGCTCGTTACCGATCCGCACAGGCTTGACGTTGTTGCAGCCGTACACCGATTGGTTCTTCACCTGGATATTGGTTGGGGTTATTGGCTTTTCGACGCCGCCGGTGAGGCTGAACTCGCCGCCGTAGGTCAACGCAATAAGGGCCTTGATCTGGGCCATGTGGGTGATCGGGTTGATTTGGTCACTCGATACGGTGAATGACATGGCGTCGTCATCCTTGGTGCCAAGCTCAAAATTCAGGTACTCGCCGGTGCGTGACTCCCATATGGTCTGCGGGTAGTTTGGGGATCCGGCAGTGGCCAAGCGCTGTTCGTGCAGGGTGCCGGTAGATGGGTAGCCGTCGATGTCGTTCCATACGGATGATTCAAGCGACCACGCATTGGCAGGCGATGCCACGGCAGAGCTAAGCGCGCTGCGGACGATGCCGGTTATCACCGTGTTACTGGTGTAAATGGTTATCTCAACTAGCCCGCCGTTGATCTTTACAAACTTACCCACCTCGTCGCCGCGCCATCCGGCGGCACCAAGCGTAAGGCTAATGGTCGCCCCCACTGCGCCTGCCGCACTTGGGGTGAGGTTCGCTTGTGGTGACCCTTTGATCGACCATGAAGCCATGGGCGTTATTGGAAACTGGGTGATTACCTGAACGTTCACCACTGAAGGGCTTACCGCCGAGGTAATCTTTGCAATACCGCCCCCCGACCAGATCTCCCTGCCAATGTCTGCGGGCAAGAAAGAAGCAACTGATGATGTGAAAACGCGCCCAACCCCCACCGTTACATCGCTGATGGTTGCTGATGTAGTGACGCTTACGCCCTTTTCGTCGAATGGCTTTGTCACGAAAGGAGCAGCAGCCAGACTCCACTGCGAATCTGTAATTCGACGTAGCCGAAAAATCGGCACTGCCGTATTGAAGATGAACATGGTGTCGGCGCCCTGCACGTAGTCAATCGTGCTGAGCATTGCCTCGGTGTACGGGCTTACAAGCTCGATACCGGTGTACGCGCCGTTCGGGTAGAAGATCCGCACGTAAAGATCGCCGAACTCGCACATGTAAGACTGGGACTTGTTGAACACGTACGGGATCAGGCGTGAACGCTTTGCGGGAAACTTGGTGGTTGCGGCGTACAGGGTGCCGTCGCGTCGAGTACAGCCACCGTGCACCAGGGGCCAGGCGTTCTGGATAATCTCGGCGCCGTTCTGGTAACGGGCGATATCGACACGGCCAAGCATGCGCGGCGAAAGCTCGCCGGCGGTGAAGTTGGTTTGATTGATCGTCAGGCGAGCCATTATCCGTGCGCCCCAAAGCGAGCCGCGAATAGGCGTTCATCGCCCAGGGTCTGCGGGGGATCTTCTTGGCCATCAACGGCGCGGGCGATCTTCTTGGCCATGGCCAGTTTCTGCTCGAAAGCAGCCTGTAGGGCGGATGACTGGGTGATCGGGTAAGCCATCGCACAAGCCATGGCTACGGTGAGTAGTCCCACCAGGCTAGCGTCCCAGGTGTTCTCTACCTCGTTCAGGTACACATAGCGCAACTCGACAGACATGGCATCGGCAAGGATGCTGCGGCCCTCAACCAGGTAATCGATCTGGATTCCAGCCTGCCCAACCTCCAGCACGCGCAGGAAGTCGGCCGGCAGTTCGAACTGGTTGGTGTAGCCGAATGCTGGCGGTGTCGCGTCAGGCGCCAACAGCACGCGCTTGATAGTGCAGTTCCACGGATGGGTGCGCAGCAGGTCGTCGCGGATCGTCGGGTACAGGTTGGCCGCCAGCTTCGCCCGGTCTACCGACTGGTTGAAATCGTTGATGGTCTGGGCTCCCAGCATCAACAGGGCGTTGGAGCAGATTGAAACGCCGGTTGCCATGCTCATTCAAAACCTCCAGATAAAAAGACCGGGGCACAGGGCCCCGGTAAGTTGTTTGCCTTCCTTGGCGGCCCGTGAATCAGTTCTGGCCGGCGTACTGCGCTACCAGGGTGATGACTTGACCGGCTTGCAGCGCTGCACCAGCCACGGTGGAGAGCAGTTCGCTTTGATCGGTCGCCAGGCCTTGCTGAGCTACGGTCACTTCGAACAGCGCGCCGGCAGCGAACTGGGCTTCGGCTACTGCGTTACCAGCAGCAGCAACCGAAGTTGCAGCCAGGTAGCGAGCCTGGGACACAACATCGCCCAGGTTGAGGGTGGAGGACGCAGCACCGGCGCCGAAATACAGCTTGGTGCCGGGCATCAGGCGAGAGCCGAACGGCAACAGGCCCCAGCTGATCTTGTCGCCGATGGCAGTACCGCCAGCGGGAACGGTGAAGGTACTGACCAGTATCTGAATGTCAGCGCCTTGCAGGTTGGGCTTAACCAACTGCTGCGGGAGGGCCGCGCGGGCGGCCGAGACGGAAGCGTTTACGATTGCCATGGTTTGAAACTCCTAAGCCGGAAAAGGGGGTGAAGCCGAAGCCGCTTACGCGGCCTCAGTTACTGCGATCTCAACCACCTTTTCTTCCTCGACCCGGACAGAACCGATGGACATCTTGGCGTACACGCGGACGTTGAAGCCCTTGCCTGGATCCTCACCAACCTTGGTGGTGATGTCGGCACCCTTGCCGAGAGTGACGCCCGACTTAGCCCAGGCGTACAGGCGGCGGGTGCTGCCGTCGTACGGGGTGCGCTCGGATGGAATCCAGGTGAAGCCCATCCATTTGCCTTCTACGTCGCCTTCCTGAAGGAACTTACCGGCCATGTAGTCGGCGCTGGTAAGCGTGGAATCGGCCAGGATGTCGGCCGCAGCTGCAGCGGTGTAGGTGATGAAAAGTTCTTCACCGTTGTGGTTGTCCGCTTCGTTGCGACGGAACAGCTTGCGGGCCTGGATGATCTTGGCCTTGGTCAAGCCAGTACCACCAACAACGATCTTCTGCGTATTCGGCAGGATGATGTTGCCGGTGGTAGCGCGGGAGTTGCCGCCCATGGATGCAATAACCACGTCATCCTTGGCGCGGTTCAACGAACTGACCATTGCCTTGACGTAATCCGAGGTTGGATCAACCAACATACGGATCTTGTCTTGATCGTCGATCATGTCGCCGTCGTCCCAGTCGAACAGGTCCACAAAGCGCGTGCTGTGTGGTTGATCGTTGATCGGGGTGTCAGCGTGGCGCTGGGTGCGGCGCTGGGCAGTACGTTGGCCCAGGCGGTTGATCGACTTCGACATACCAACGATGTTTGGCTCGATGGTTACGTGCGGCTCGAAACGAGACTGCATTTGCTGGGCAACGTGGCGGAAGTTATCCGCGAACTGCTGAACAAACGCTTCGGTGATTTGCTGAGACATGCGGTGCACTCCAATGCAGATAAGGGATTGCCTGCCGGGTATCCGCATCGCGGGCCGGTATTACCTGGCGTGCATCGGCTTTGCTGCGCCTCGGGGCTTTCCGGGTGTCTGCGTGCCATCGCAGGCCGGCCCATTGCTGGGATGCCTGCGATGTTTGTGCATGAGGGGTGTCGGTTTCCCGACTATTTGACGCGGGGATCAGCCAAGCCGGGATTGTTGCTTGCTGTACTTGCTGTTGTAGAGGTCGTCCAGCTGCGCCTGAATGCCTTTGCGCTTCGGATCGTGCGCGGGCAGCGTCTGCAACTGCTGGCGCAACTCGGCTGTCTTGACTGCAAAGTCTGCCTCGCTGACCTGGGCGCCGCCGTTGATGGCGCTGTCTTCCTTGAGTTCCTTGCCGATGTTGGCGGCGAATGCAATGAAGTCAGGGTCCTTCCCATACTTATTCATGAGAACTTCCAGGTTCCCCGGCTTGCCTGGCTCGCTGGCAAAAGCCTCGGCGGCCCGGTAAGAAGATCGAAGGTTGCCAGCCATGGCCTGCTCACCACCCCAGGCGTCCTTGAGGGTTGCAATGCATTCGTCACGGTCAAGCACGGCAGCACCGCCAACGAGATTTGGGGCCGCTTTCATGTACTCGCCAATGACGTACTCGACCTGATCATTGGTCAGGCCCTTGGCGTGCGCCCCCTTCAAGAACGACTGCGTATCAGGGTCGGCCTTGAACTCGTTCCAGTCGAAACCCTCGACGCCTTCCAGCTTGACCGTGTATTCATCGGCAGTCTTGGGCGGAACGTCACCGGAACCCAGGCGGGTTTCGAGGTGCTTGTAGGACTCGGCCAGCTTGCGGCTGGATTGGTCCAGGTCAAGCGAGCCGTCTTCCTTGTTGACGCGGTACTTCTCAGGGATGTAGTCGGTGGTATCGGCGCCGGCGGCCAGTACAGATCCGGCTGGCGGCGCTGCTGGAGCAGTTACCGGTGGAGTGGCAACCGATCCCGGCTCACCCTCGGTGGTCTCGGCCATGTAGAAGTGGCCCATACGGCCATGGATAAACCAGTTCATTGTGGATCCTCTTGATCGTTGGGGTCTTCTTGCACGCCATTGGCGCGGTTGATGCGGAGTGCAACGTGGTCCAGGACCTCACGGGCCCCGGCTTGCTTGTACGTGGTGAGGATGGCGTCGATACCGCCGATGGTGCAGGCGTTCTTGGCGAAGCGCTGAACCAACAGCTCAAAGCACATGGCGCCTTCGTGGTGTTCCTCGAATACGCGCTTGAACATCGCGTCGATCTGTTCGGGTGTCATGGTCACGCTGCGGCCCCCTGTTGTTTCATTGCGGCTTCACCAGCCTGTTGCTGCATGAGCTGCTGTTGCGCCTGCTCCTGGGCTTGCTGCTGCGCTTCGGCGCGGTCCTGGCGCAGCTTGTCGCGGTCGGCCTTACTGCGGATGACTGCCGACGGAACGCCCAAGGCTTCACCCTTGAAGCGCTGGGCCTCGTCCAGGTCAATGTTGTCCATGATCGTCGGGTCAACCTGAGCGAGGGCGGCAGCACCGGCCACGAACTGGTCAATGGCGGTGACCTCTTCCAGCTTCTGCGAGCGAGCCAGTGGCGACAGGTAACGCACGGTGAAGTTGCGGCCCGCCAACGATTCCGGGGCCTGGCCCAAGATGCCGGCGCGGTAGGCGATACCGAAGCACCGCTCAATCATGGGTTGCAGGTACTCGGTTTGCAGCCGGCCATACACGGGGCCCAGCAGCTGACGAATCAGGTTCACGCGCACATGAACCTCGGTGGCAGTCATCGCCGGGCCGTCCTGGGCCTGGAGCTGGTCGGCCATCAGGATCTTGCGGATAGAGCCCTGCAGGCGCGCGATCTTGGTTTCGGCGTACTGGAAGTTCGAGCCGCTTTGCAGGGGCTTCATGCTGTCCACTGAGTTGGCCACGATGATCTTGCGCGGGCCGACCTTGACGGTGCGCGGGTTCAGCACACCGTCGTCCTCGGCAATCCACATACCAGCGATGGCCAGGTCACCGGCTGCCAGGTCCATGCGGCACAGTTCGTTCAGGGTGCGGGAGTCCGGCAGCGCGTCGAACACCGGGCCCACGGCGTAAACGCTGTCGGGGATCATCATCCAGCGCGGAACAACCACCGGCATTTCGTGGTAGCCCGACTCGCTGACCAGGCGTTGCGCCTCCACCTCGACCTTACACGACGCGATGGGCATGTTCTTGGCCAGGCGCGCGCCGACCATGTGCGTGGTGCGCGGGTAGATGGCGTGAACGAACCGAACCATTTCCTGTGGTTTGTCCTTGGCCAGCTTGCGAGTGTTGTCGCTGAGGTTCTCTTCGCCGAATTCGTTTACGGCCTGCTCGGCGGTGAGCTTGTACTCCCTGTACACGGTGTCGATCTTGCCGCCGGCCTTGGATGCGGACGCGTACACGCTCGCAATGGGCCAAAGATCGAAGGTGAAGCCGCCCTTCTCCATGTCCTGATCGATGTACAGGGCAAACCACCCAGCGCAAACAACGTCGATAAGCCCCTCAAATGCGGCCGCGTCGAAGTTGGATGCGTGGATGTTCTGCCAGAGGATGTCCGCTGAATCATCCAGCCAACGGCGTTCGTCCTCGCTTTCCTGGCCCACGTCCATGCCGAACCACAGCGAGTTGGCCGGGGTGAGGCCCGACATGATGCCGGACGACAGAATCCGTGCAGCGTCCGTGGTGGTGCCGTCGATCATCCTGGCCTTGCGCATCTGCGCTTCCATGGCCGTGATCTGCTCAGTGCAAAAGCCGCTACCCCGAATCGGGTAGCTGTGGTCGAAGCAATCGCGCCAGACCGACTCATGCGGCGAGCGCAGCGACTTCAAGGTGCTCAACGTTTTGGCGATCTGGGATGCGTTCATTGTCCGAGGGTGCTCTTACCTTGAGATAGGACGCTGCCCTGGGCGCCGGATGAAAGCAGGCTGCTTTCCGCCTTGCGCTTCTTGCGGGTGGCGGTTTCTTCGTTGGCCTTGACGGCTGCGGCGTCCGCTGCCTTTTGGGCCTCGATGGCTGGATCTGGCGGCTCAACCACCTTTGGCGCCTTAGGTTTGCTTCCCATGTCGTTACCCCTTGGCTACTGGCTCAGGGCACAACCAACCCTCAGGCGTCATGACCGCCTGTTTGAGCGTGGTTGCGTCGATGGTGTCGGTGCTGGCAGTGGCGGTGACGGCTGGCTTCGACTCGTTCTCGCGTTTGGGGTCCAGCACCAGAGGCTCGCCGCCTTCGCTCAAGCGCACGGCTTCGGCCAGCGCTTCGTCCTTGGTGCCGGTGAAGTCACCGATCTTCACGTCTTTGCCGTCCACCTGTGGGGCGTTGGCATCGATCACGACCCAGCGACCACCGCCGTTGTGCTTGGCGGTGAAGTCTGGAACGGCTGGTGCCTGGGCGTTGGCGGTGGCCTGCTCGTTGGCACTCGGGTTGCCGGTGCTGGCAGTGGCGGTGCTGATGGCGTTGGCGAGCGGATCGCCTGGGGTCTGCGGGGTAAGGTCTGGGGCTGGCATGACTTTCTCCTGATGTGCAAAGCCCGGCGCGAGGCCGGGCGATGGGGTTACTCGGACGTGGTCGGAAGTTCGGTTTTGATCAGTTCCTTGGCGTAAGCCGCCATGTCCACCAGCAGACTGTTGACGCCTGCCTGCACCTCGGCACTGTTCGAACCTGGCAGCGCGGTGATCAGGCGCGCCATGGCGTCAGTGAGTTGGGTTGCTTGGTTGAAGTCGTCAGTACTGACATTGCGCAGGCTTGCTACTGGCATGGGTGTTGCCCTCTTGCTGATGGGGAATCAACTGAATGAGGGCCAAGGATCAGATGGGCAGGCTGTCGGGTTCCCGACTATTTGCGAGGGAGGCAGGCGGTGTTGACCCAATCAATCAGGCCGTTCAGGGCAATGATGGCTTCGTCACCGTCGTTGGCGATGGCGACAATTCGTTGACCAGCCGCTGGGTCAAGTTCGGCTCGCGTTTCTGCATCATCCACGCGGCCGGGGCCTGTGCTGGCTCGCACGACGGGGCAACGGGCTGGGACTGACAGCCGCTGAGTGCCAGTGCCAACGCGAGCAAGTAGGGCCTTGTTCTGGGCTTGTGCATCGGTGAGTACCTTCGTGTTGTCGGTGTCGAGCTGGGTCAACAGCTTCTGTGTGGCCTTGCGTGATGCGTTGGCAGCCTCCAGCACGCCTACACGCTCCGTTGCGGTGTCCAGGCGTGTGCTGATGTGATCCAGGCGCCAGAGCGCCAGCACCAGCGCCATGGCAAGCCCTGCAACGAGATAGCGAGCCACGGCGCCCATGGTCACTCCACCAACTGCCAGTCATCGGCAAGCATGTCGGACTGGGAGGCCAGCCAGCCAGGCAGCATGGCGCGTCGACCTTCGGCATTGATCGTCCACATGTCGATGTGTGGCAGGATTTCGCACTCAGACAAGCCCAGCGCGGCGTGGTACGGCGAACCCTCGCGCAACTGTGCAGCCGGCGTACCAGGCACCAGCACCAGCCACATGCCTTTGCCATTCCAGCCGGAACGCGAGACGCGCTTGCCCAACTTCAGCGCCTCAATGGCAAGGCCGAAGCTCATGCCGCTAGTCGAGCGATAGGCGTTGTCGAGCTGCGCCTTGGGCGACCAACTGATGTAACCGGCGTGGTCCGGGTGGTTCGGCGAACCACCATCGGTGTACTCGACCAGGTAGCCGTCATCGGCGCCGTTCTCGTCGGCGGGCAGAGACCAGCCGCGATACTCGTTGTAGGCAAGTCGAGTCATGGCCAGGGCCAAGATGATTTTGGTGCCGATGAAGCGCTTCGCTGTGCTGCCAGTCATGGGTATTGCCTCTGGTGTGGGGGAATTCATCGTGCGTACCAAGTAAGCGTGAAGCACCGCGCATCGCCCGGAATATCAGCGAGTGGCCAGCGCAGGCACTGCATGTGCTTGCGCTCTGGCTTGGTACGACTCACGCGGAGCGTCTGCACCAGGTACGCAGATCCTGCGGCGGTGGTGATGTAGTCGCCGACCTGGATGCCATCGGCGCCGTCGACGTAAAGCTTGCATGGGGTGTAAGGCTGCTTGCGGCTCACAACCCCGCCTCGCACAACTCACGCTCAGCAGCGCGGCGATTGACCAGGCCTTGCAGCTTCTGGCCCTTGGCGTAGACCCAGCGGCTCAGCTCGGCACAGGCGCCAGGCGCGTCACCGGCATTGAGCTTGCGCAATAGTGTGGATGCCTTGAACTGGGGTTCACCGACGTTGTAAACGAACGATGCCAGGGCGGCGCGGCGGGTCTCGGGCTGAGGCTTGGTGACATTGCGGTCAACGCCAGCCATTGCGATGGTGAGTTCTTGCTGCAACAGCGCGTCACACTGTGCTGGCGTCTTGGTCTGACCCAGGCGCACACCACGGGTCACGCCTTCGCAGATCGTGGGAATCCCAACAGGATCAAGGTAAGCGACCAGGTTGCGGCCTTCGAAGTGGGTCACCAGCACACCGGCCATGCCCGCGGCGCCGGTGAGTGATGCGGCGAGGATTCGCTGCTTGAGCGGGCTCATAACCGGCACTGCTCGCGCAGGGCCTTGATGCGTTCGATGCTCTCGGCGTGCTCACGTCGATCCTTGCGGATCTGGAAATAGGTGCTGATCACCAGGCCCAGCACGGCAACTGCCACACCAGCCATGCCTATCCAGTTCACCTGGGACAACCAACCAACGAAGCCAACGGCCCCGCCGGTGATCATGCCCTTGCTGGCAACTGATGCGCCGACTACCTCAACGATGCTCTCCGGCGCAGGGTTGGCCATGCTGTTACTCCTGACTGGATGCTTCATGTCGCCTCCAGGGTCAAAAAAAAGCCCAGCACGGTGGCTGGGCATCGATGACCGTAAGAGTCGTCGGGGTCAGGTGTCGGAATCCCGACTATTTGGCGTGGTGGCCCGTACCAGGTCATCGGCGAGCGCGGTCTTGGTCTCTTCCTGCCTCGTAGCCTCAGAAACTTCACGGACGCAGTGTGGGCACATGGGGCCAAGCATCTGCCACGCTCTGTATGCGTTGTGGCAGCGGTGACAGATGAAACGGACGCTCACGACCGCGCCGCCTGCCAGCACTCCCAGAAACCCTGGGTGATCTTGCTGACGTAGTGACCGTTGAACGTCTCGGTGTTCAGGTGCTGAGCGGTCGCCCAGGCTTCAAATTCAAGTTTCATGGTTCAGCCCTCAAGCCTTGGAGTGATAAGCCCACCAGTCACCAACGGCGACCATGGGCAGTGATTTACGGTCCCGGCCTGTGACCTGGGACCAGAACAACACAAGGCGCTCCCCCTCGGTGTAGCGAGGTTCGGCGCCCTGTTTCCAGCCCAGCAGCGTGCTGCGCGGCACAGCAATGGCATCAGCCACCGACTGCGGTGAGTAGCCCGCACGCGAAAGCCCGGTGATCACCGTGAACCAATCCACGCGCTGTTCGACCAGGGCGAGCATGATTAGGCCCCAAACGCGCACGCGCGCGAGGCAGAGTGAGTTGTCGCACCCACCCCGCACCCTTTCCGTATCTGGTTATCCATTTCGGTTATAACCGCCGTGAATTCCATAACCGGACTATCGGCCTCATCGAACTGAAACGGATGCACCGCCCTACGAAGCCACAACAGGCTCTCAGGCTCGTCAGGCCCTGACAGATCCACATCCACGCCGATCATTACCCAACCGTCGTTCAGCTCGCGGCAGGACCACTTGAGCAACGGTTTCACAGGCATACCAACCCCCCGGTGCGCAGGTAAAGATTCACCCCCAGCATGACCAGGGTTCCAAGTGCAGCAGCAGCGACGATCAACAGGCCGTTCATGAGCAGTCCCCCACCAGTGGCACAACTCGCACGGTTACGCCTGGCGTTGCGCTGAAACGCTTGCTCAGCGACACGTTGACCACCTGGACGTCATCCTTGAACACGATGCCGTTGATGCCGTCACAGATCGCCTTGAGCACGTTGTCGGCGTCGGGCTTCTTGGTTGGCATGACATCGCCGGCGAGCGCGGCGGCGGATTTCTTCTTGGACCAGGACGCGGCTACGGCTACGCGAATGGCCAATTCCATCATCACGGGGCCGGCGATCAGCTCGCGGCCGTCCATGGCCTGCTGTGCTGCCATGGCGATTAGGGTTTCGTAGTTGGCGGTTTTCTTGGGCGTGAACATGCGTGCATGCCCACCGATGGTGGATACGCGTGGCCGGCCTTTGCCGATGGCCTCGCCGGGCACGAAGAACGACACGGGCTTGAGGTCAGACATGGTCGTCTCTCCGAATCTTGAGCTGTGCCAGCAGCATGGCGCGGCAAGCCTTGGGGTCTTTGGGTATTTCGAGGGTGTCGACGATGCGGTCGGCTTCCTGGCGGGAGTGCTCCAGTTGCACCTGCTCACGCGGTCGCATGCTGTCGTGGCTCAGGCCCTTGGCGATTCGCCCTTCCAGCGGCTGGCCGGTCTGTGCGCGGCGCATGACGATGGCGTAGTTGCGTTCAAAGCGCTGGAACAGGGGCTTGTCGCTGTGGTTGGCCGAACGCAGATCGAACGTGCAGGTTGCCTCGGCGGCGACCTTGACGGCCTTGTGCGTGTAGATACCGCGCAGAGCTTCGTCCCATGCCTGCTGGATGCACGGCAGGTCATCAACGCGCTTGCACAGTTCCATGAAATCGCTTGGCGATGGTGGGAACTTGCACTCCAGCACCATGCGCTGCAGGCCACGGTCTACGGCGTCGTCTCCCAGTTCCTGGATGGCCAGCATCCACACGCGGCGGGCCAGGGTTTCTGCGCGCTTGTCGCCGTAGTGCTTTTCGTACCAGGCCGGGAACGAGATTTTCAGCGTGGTGAACACCCGGCGTACTGCACTGCGTGCGCCCTGATCCAGCTGGGTTACGTTCTCGGCTGCCAGCTCACCAGTCGGGGTCTGTGAGGATGTCGTGAGCGTTGCGCGTGCGGCTTGGAGCAGTTCGTCTACCGGTTTCATTGGGTATTCCCCCGTTGGCTTGCTGGGTGTGGGCTTGGCGTTTCAGTTGCTGGGCGAGCGCGTGCTCCCACTGGGCCTGGGTTTTCAGGTCGTCGGGCCTGCTGATCCAGTACGAGCGGAATTCAAGAAGCTGGTCGGCTTCGAAGGTTTGGTTTGCCATGCCGTTGCGGAACAGGACGGCGGTGAACGTGATTGGGTCGGGTTCCCAGGCGTCGTGAAGCGAGAATTTCGTGTGCGCGGTATGTGTGTGTTCTTGATCTTTAATCCCTGTCCCTGTCCCTGTCCCTGTCCCTGTCTTAGCCGTGTCAGGTGCGTGACCTGTCACCGTGACAGGTGCGTGACTTGTCACATCGCCAACTGCTGGTGGTATGGCCTGGTGCTGTGACCGGAGTTCGGAGGTTGGGACATTCCAAGGAAGGACGATTCCGGCCAGGCGCAAGTCTTCGAACATGCGCTTGCGGTCGTCTCTTTCCCTTTGTTTACGGGCCTTTTCGTTGTCCTTGACCTCTCGGTACTCCACTCGCTCAGCCCATGCATCCATCGCCTTTTCGGTCACTACTGAGTGGTACAAGCGATCATCAGAGCACTCGATAAAGCCACGAAGGGCGCCGGCCTTTACCTTCTTCCACCCCTTAAGATCACGACCAAATCCAGCATAAGCAGCAAGAGCTGAGTCAGAATTTGGTAGGGAGCCGGCTGGAATTTGGTTCCAAGACGCACACCAAAGCATCACGGCGGCGCGAAACTCTTCTCCAGTTGCCTCAATTGCGAGGTCACTGTCACGCAACCTGTTGACGTCCAGGGGCATAAACGGCATGCCGCGTAGATCAACATCGGCGGAAATAGGAGGTTCTGGCCTGGTAGTCACGGCTATTCCTCCTGCAACTGGTCGACGTTCTGGATCAGATCCATGTACCGCTTGGCCTGGTGCAGAAGAGTCTCAATGTCGCGCTTGTCGAAGCACTGCATAGCCTTGGGCACAACTTTCAGATCGAGCACCGCCAGGATTTGGCAGAACTGCTCGAACTTCTCAGGCTTCATGCGGCTGATCGTTGCTTCGTCGCAACCAACTGCAAGCGCGACGGGCGCGTTGCCGACAGATGCAAGCGCCTGCATGAGCACCACATAGTTCCTGCGGGCCCTTGCGATCTGCTCTTGGTTCAATGGGCTCGTCGACATGGTCAAGCCGCCGACTGATTGCGCGGCCGGGCAGGAACGGGGCGAATTTCATTCGCTTCGATTTTGCCGTCATCGTGGACGGTAATTTCGATGTTCCGGCCGGACCTAAACATCTGAGAAATGGCGCTTTGCTGGACGCCAAGAGCATCTGCAAGGGACTTCTGCGTCCCTTGCGTTTCGAGATATTCAGTCAAGGAATAACGGTTCATGAGAAGTGAGCTCCTATCGGTTCGCTCAAATAGTAGCTTTGCTACTAAATCAACGCAAGATAAAACCACTCCTGCTGTTTGCTCGGGATCCGGCTCCGGACCTACAGTCTCGCGCATGAAAAATAGGCGTGAATTGACACAAGAAGAGCTGGCGGACGCTGCCAGGCTCAAATCCATCTATGAGCGGCGCAAAGCGCTGCTTAAGGGTGTGGGCGAAAAGCTGACTCAAGAAGATGTTGCCTCACTGTGCGGCTGGTCCGGCCAAAGCGCTTTCAGCCAATACGCGAGCGGCCGAGTACCGCTGAACGTTACGGCGCTACTTAAGCTCTCCCGCGTGCTTGGTTTTGAACTGGAAGAAGTAAGCCCGCGGATCGCTGCCCAGGTTAAGTCGGTTGAGTCTGACCCGACTCATGTTGCCTGGGTTCTTGGTCACGATGACTCTAGCGATAATGCAGAGCCAGGCCCGCAAATGCTGGCAATGTTCAGGCCAGTTAAGATCATAGGGACTGCGCAATTGGGACCAGACGGATATTGGAGCGCGATTGACGAAGGAGACGGCTACATTGATGTGCCCTGCCGCGACCCGGATGCCTACGCAATGCGCCTCAAGGGCGATTCGATGGCCCCAGCGATCAGAAACGGCTGGATTGCTTTGTGCGAACCAAACCATCAGCTGATTCCCGGCGAATACGTGATGCTACGTCTCGTATCTGGTGAGTCCATGGTCAAGGAATTGCTTTACGAAAACTCCAGGGAGGTAAGCGTTATGTCTGTGAACACGGCATACGGGGATCGCCGAACCATTCCAATTGAAGAGGTTGAGCAGATTCACTATGTTGGCGGAATCTTCCCGCCTGGGAAGGTTCGCTCTTGACTCGTACGCACACCCTTAACAGTCCGATCAAGCGCATTGGCTTCTTGGTTGTGGTGGTCGGCGTGCTCGTTTCAGCCTACGGAATGTTTTCAGTAGCGTCCGGCTACTCACCTTCATTCAATACTTGGGCTGGCGCGCTAACTCTCGGGTACGGGTCGCGTCGATATCCGGCTGTTCCCTGGGGATTCGCAATTACTCTTGTCGGCCTGCTCTTTTCATTTGCTTACGACTACACCATAAAGCGCATATCTGACTGGGTTCGCATGACCCGCTGACCAATATTCGATAATTAAAAAGCCCACCGATTGGTGGGTTTTTTTTCGCCTGCGCTATTTTTTAGTAGCAGTGCTATTTACACAATTTATAAGCAGTGCTATTTTTAATCCATCAAAGCAACACGGCGAAAGCCAACGCTCTTTAGTCACACCGCAAGACCACAGGCAGCAATGGTCCGGCCTGAACAGACCAGATGGGGGGCCTCCACCCAAGGCGCGAAGCGTAAAGCGCCAAGACTGGAGAGGTTGCAGTCCTGCATGGGCGTGGCGACCTGTTGAGCTCTCAGAGCTCCCGAACAAGTAATCGCCCAGTCCGCAGGTGGCGTGTAACAGCGGCCAGCAACACCGGAACCTTTCACTGATGCACCTGGCGACGGGTGCATTGGGAAAACAACCGGGAGCAAGACCATGAATAAAGAACAGATCTACGACAACCAAATCAGCCCGCTCATGCAACAGATCATCGCTGTATGCCGCGAACACGGCATTGCCATGGTGGCGAGCTTTGCCATTGATCATGACGGCGAAGGGCCAGAAGGTCAGGACTGCTCGGCATTGGTGTGCAGCACGATTCTTCCGGACGGCAACGACAAGCCAAACCCTCGCTTTGCACAGGCGTTTGAACTCATTCGCCGCAGTGGCCGGCCAGCACCAATGATGATCACCACCGAGCATGGCGACGGCTCCAAGACACTGACAGCAATTATCTGACCGCATCACCTCTGCCCATTCCACCGAGTGGGCAGACGGATGTAATCAACCCCAGACACTGGAGGTCACCATGCGAACCGTAGAAGAAGTCGAAAAGGAGGTTGGCTGGACTGAGGAAGAGGCATCCCAGTGCGGATGTTATGCCCATCCAGAGCCATGCGAGCGCTGCTGGTCATTGGGCTGGGCCCTTGGTGGTGACGACATCATCAAGCCTGAACGTAACCCCGAATAACGCCACTCTGGAGGCGACCATGGAACACGAAATAGTTGTTGAGGGGGTTGTCCTCCAGGTGGAGGTGACCCATTGCTTGAATGAACCACCCTGCCCTGGCAGTTGGAACAGCGACTGGGATGCCCAGGGCGAACGGGAGCTGGAATTCAAGATTGTGTCTGCCGTCACCTATGACGATGACGGCGTGCGCATGAGTTGCAGCCGGGAATGGTCTTTTGCGTCCCTGGCGCATTACTACCGCAAGCAGATTGAACAGGCGCTGTGGCATGAGATCGACGCCTTCAAGCGCCGGCAACGGTGGGCAGCATGAGCAGCCAACACGAACTAGCCGTCGGCATGCTTGAAGGGTTTATCGCTCGCGTGATCGATCCCGAATGCAGCGCCGTCGCGGTCAAGGCCTCGGCCAACACCGCTTTGCTCATCTTCCGCACCCTTGGCGTGATCGACGCCACCGAGGATGCCTACTACACCGAACGCCTGCACCGTGTTTACGAGCGCCGGCAAGGACGGGATGCATGACGATCATTTGCCGAACAGTGAACGAACTCAGAGACGCCCTGCACCTGCAGGGCTTTTTTCTGGTCACCGATCTACCCCGCCCACTGCGCATTGAAGTTCGCCGGGGCATGTTGGTTGCGAGGTTTGCATGAGCTATGTACATGACCCGGCACCCAGCGAGCGTGCCCGACAGTTCATACGCTGGTGCGCTGAGCACATTCAAGTTTGGCCTGACCAGTACCCTAGCTGCGCCCGTTTCGTCGGCACCAAAAACAAATGGTGGCGCAAAAACGTTTCCTGGCGCGAGCACCACAAGTCGCTTTCACATTCCTGGGTGGTATGCACCAAGCGTCAATGGCTCGAAGCGAGAACCCAGCCATGACCACCCGCCAGCGTGACCGGCGGCGCGCCATCCGCTGGACCTCGGCCATCGTTGGCCTGACCTTCCTCACCATCGTTCTCTTGGGCCCCGCAATCGGCGGCCTGATCACTCAATAGGTGTTCATCATGAATAAGCACACGCCTGGGCCCTGGGTCGTCGACCCCGATTCACCTACTGATATCTCGCCAGCCGATGATCTGTGCCTGGTTATCGCATGTATCAGTCACGTCGACGAGGCCGGCGGACGATGGCTTTTCGGAGAACAATCCAAGGCCAACGCCAATCTGATCGCCGCATCGCCGGATCTTCTGGCGGCACTGCTAAACCTCGAAAACGATGACGGCAAGATCCCAGAACACGCCTGGGCCCTGATCCAGTCGGCCATCGCCAAAGCAACCGCTTAACCCGCCTCCCCCTAAAACCCCTCAATGCTGCGCACGTCGCGGCAAGGAAACTCTTGTGTCCGAATTAACCATCAAGCCCACGTTCAGCCTGGCGCCGCAAAACCTCGATGATGCGTTGAGGTTCGCCGACTTCCTCGCAGCCTCCGACATTGTCCCGAAAGACTTTCAGAAAAAGCCCGCCAACATCCTGGTTGCCGTGCAATGGGGCATGGAGCTAGGCCTGCAGCCCATGCAAGCCATGCAAAGCATCGCGGTCATCAACGGGCGCCCATCGCTCTGGGGGGACGCGGTCATCGCCCTGGTGCGCAGCTCACCGCTGTGTGAATACGTGTACGAGACCGACGACGGCGAGACGGCTTCCTGCCGGGTGAAGCGTGTCGGCGAAGAAGAACAGACCCGCACGTTCAGCATGACCGACGCCCAGCAGGCCGGGCTCAAGGGCAAACAAGGCCCCTGGGCCCAGTACCCGAAGCGTATGCGCCAGATGCGCGCCCGCTCGTTTGCCCTGCGTGACGTGTTTCCCGACGTGTTGCGCGGCATGCCGATGGCCGAAGAGGTCCAGGACATCCCAACCGAGCGCGAACTCAACCAGTCCCTGCCCCGCAAGGCCGAAGAGCCCAAGGTGCTGCCGGCTTACCCCGACAGCAAGCTCGACGAGAACGCGGACAAGTGGCGCGCAATGATCGCTGCCAACCGCACCAGCCCCGAGCACCTGCTGACCAACCTGGTCAGCAAGTACACCGTCACCCCTGAGCAAGAAGAGCGCATCCGCGCCCTGGCCCCAATCGAAGGAGAAGCCACCAATGCGAATCAAACCGACAAGGGATCAGGTGGCGGAGATTCTTGAATACGATCCGGTAACGGGGGTTTTGACTTGGAGGGTGCCCCCGCGCACCCATCCGAGACTGCTCAATCAGCCAGCTGGGTCCATCGCCAGAGGCTATTTGACAGTGAAGATAGATGGTCGCCGGTACAGGGGGCATCACATCGCATGGCTGCTTACGCACGGGGAATGGCCCAGCCAAGAAGTAGATCACCGAAACCTTCAGCGACTGGATAACCGCATCGTCAATCTGCGGCTTGCCAGCCCAGCACAAAACCAAGCCAACAAAGTCAGGCGCTTAGGCAAGAAGACTGCCAAGGGCGTTCGACCACTCATCAGCGGCAACTTCAGTGCGCGGATCAGGGTGAAAGGAGTCCTCCTAAGCCTGGGTGTTTTTCCATCCGAACAAGAAGCATCGGATGCCTACATGATCGCGGCACTCCATCACTACGGTGAATTTGCGAGGCAAGACAAATGAAAGTTCACAACGTTATCCAAGGTTCTGCGGAATGGCTGGCCCTTCGCGCATCCCACTTCACCGCCTCGGAGGCGCCCGCGATGATGGGCGCTTCGAAGTTCCAGACCCGCAACGATCTGCTGGCCATGAAAAAGACCGGCATTGTTCCGGACGTCACCCCGCAGCAACAGGCCGCGTTCGACCGTGGCCACGCCACTGAGGAAATGGCGCGTCCCCTGGCTGAGGAAGATATCGGCGAAGAGCTGTACCCAATCGTCGGCACCAGCGGCAACCTGCTGGCCTCGATGGACGGCGCCACCATGCTGGGCGACGTCCTGTTCGAACACAAGCTGTGGAACGAGAAGGTGGCGACGCAAATCCGCGCCGGCGAGCTGGACCCGCACTATTACTGGCAGCTTGAGCAGCAGCTGCTGGTCAGCGGTGCTGAACGCGTGCTGTTCGTCTGTTCCGATGGTACACGCGACAAGTACGTCAGCATGTACTACAGCCCGGTGCCTGGGCGCCGCGAAGAACTGATCGCCGGTTGGGCTCAGTTCGAACAGGACCTGGGCGAATTCGTCCCGCAGGAAACCAAGGTCGAGGCAATCGGTGCAGCCCCTGATCAGCTGCCCGCGCTGCGCATCGATGTTACGGGCATGGTCACCGCCAGCAACCTGGACGCCTTCAAGTCGCATGCCCTGACCGTTATCAGCAACATCAGCACCGAGCTAAAGACCGACCAGGACTTCGCTGATGCTGACGCCACGGTCAAGTGGTGCAGCGAGGTTGAGGACAAACTCAAGGCCGCGAAAGAACACGCCCTGAGCCAGACCGAAAGCATCGACGTGCTGTTCAAGGCGATTGATGACATCACGGCCGAGACCCGGCGCAAGCGCCTAGAACTGGAAAAGCTGGTCAAGGCGCGCAAGGAAATGATCCGCAGCGATATCGTCATGGATGCGGCCAAGGCCTTGCAGGACCATATCGACCAGATCAACGGGACGCTGGGCGGTCGCATCCGCATGCCGCGTGTGGCCTCCGACTTTGCCGGAGCCATCAAGGGCAAGAAGTCGGTATCCAGCCTGCAGGAAGCCGCCGACAGCGAGTTGGCCCGCGCGAAGATCGAAGCCAGCCGGATCGCCGACGGAATCCGAGTCAATCAGTCCAGCCTGAACGAGCTGGCAGCTGACCACAAGTTCCTGTTCCACGACTTCCAGGAACTGGCGCTCAAGGCCAACGATGACCTGGTGGCGCTGATCAAGGTCCGGATCAACGAACATGAACAGCAGCAGGCCGAGCTCAAACGCCTGGAGGATGAAAAGGCGCAGCAGCTCGCAGCCCAGCAGCAACAGCAGGTTGTTGAAGCTGTTGTTGAGCAGCCAGTGAAGGCAACGGAACAGCCGGCAGCGGTCACCGCCACGCCGATCAAGACGGCTGCCGCAGTTCAACAGCCCGTCGACGATGGCCGGCACTTCAAGCTGGGTGACCTAAGCGACCGCCTCGGCTTCGTGGTGTCTGCCAGCTTCATGGGCTCGCTTGGGTTTGATCCTGCCGCCCGTGAGCGCGGCGCAACGCTGTACCGCGAATGCGACTTCTCGCGCATCTGTACCGCCCTGGTCAACCACATCCAGGCAGTACAGGCCCAACTGGCCGCAGCCTGATCATGGCTGCTCAATCCATCCTCGACACCTACGACAGTGTCGAGGAATTTGCCGGGATCCTGGCCTCCGCTGAGCTACACGCCAGCGGGGAATGGGAACTGGAATTCGTCGGGAACATCCGCGCCAGCTTCAAGCGTTACGGCGCCCATACCAACCTGAGCCCGGCTCAACAATCGAAGCTTGAGCGCATCGCCAAGCACTGAGGAATGCCCATGAAGACTGAACACCGCGACATTATCGAGCGCGCCAAGCTGGCGGGCTTTGAACCATCCATGCTCGCGCATGAATTGCTGGTGCACGACCTGGTGAACATGGTCCTGTTCGAAGTGAAGAACATCCACTCGCCATGGAGCAAGCTGAACGAAGGCTGCCAGCAGGAAGTGATTGACCGCGCCGTCAAGAGCGCCACCGAAGCGGCTCACACCGCGATCAACATCATCAGTTCGCGCAACGTTGAAGTGGTCGAAGTGAAGGTGATCGACGCCAAGTTTAAAGAAAAGGCGATCACTATCACCGCGAATATTGATGCGAACGACCCCAACGGCGGTGCCTTGGCGAAGGTGCCCGGCAAGATGTGTCTTCTGGTGCTGGCGCCGACCGATTACGACGACGGACTCGACTTCATCCGCCCTGACCGCGACCAGCCGGACTTGCCGCTGCACGTCAGCGACTTTACCGGCAGCCTGTTTGCTGGCAACGGACCTGATGAGCCGGACGGTGAAGAAGTGTTCGTGGGACATGACCAAGACCCGCTGTATGCCGAGGCGGTTCAGTTTGTAACCGAGACCCGGCGGGCCAGCATCAGCGCCGTACAACGCCACCTCAAGGTTGGCTATAACCGCGCTGCTCGCATGATCGAGTGGATGGAAACGCAAGGCATTGTCACGGAATTGGATTCGAATGGCGGTCGCGAGGTGCTGCAGCAGAGCGCCCCACCAGCGCTGACCGATGACGACGTTGTCGATACTGAACAGCCTGTCGACTTTGAAAAGGAGTTCGGCGAGTTCACCTACGACGACGCCAAGCAGCTGATCGTGCTCAAGTCCAACAGCAAGGCGTTCAAGGGCCACTGGGTGCAAAGCCGGCTGGCCATCGATAGCGACAAGACAGCCACCCTGCTGCTGCGCTTGCTCGACGACAAAGTGCTCGAGATCGAAACCGAGGGTGAATCAGCGTTTGACCACAGCTTCAAGGTCATTGCCACGCTGGCAGACGTGACCTAACCCCATCCCCCGCAACACCACCAGGCGCCTATGGGCGCCTTTCTTGTGCCTGGAGAAAAACCATCATGCTGATATTGCCCCTGGATACCGAGACAACCGGCATCCCTCTTTGGCGCGAGCCAAGCGACGATCCTCGCCAGCCACACCTAGTGGACATCTGCGCCCTGCTGTACGGCGAAGATGGCGTGCTGATCGATTCTTTTGAAGCAATGATCCGCCCCAATGGCTGGGTGATCCCTGCCGACGTCACCGCGATTCATGGCATTACCCAAGAAATGGCTATGGACATGGGCATCTCTGAGGCCGAAGCGCTGGACGGCTTCATGGCACTGCATGAACTGGCAGGCCTTCGAGTTGCCCACAGTGCCAGCTTCGACGACAGGATCCTGCGTATCGCTCTTTCTCGGTACCGGGGCAAGGAAGCGGCGGACGCATTCAAGGCCATCCCCAGCTACTGCACGGCAACCAAGTGCCGCCCGATCCTAAATTTGCCGCCGAGTCCTGAGCAAGCAGCAAAAACCAGCTTCAAAACTCGGGTGCCGACAGTCGCCGAAGCGCTGCTGCACTTCACTGGCGAAGAGTTAGTGAACGCCCACCGCGCGCGGCCCGACACCGAAGCATGCGCCCGCATCTACTTCGCCATGAACCCGCCAGCTCAGGTGGCTTAGGAGTCGGAATGATCCACTACCACGGCACGCCAGTCGGCGGCACCCGCCAGGACGGCGCCCGGTTCCTTGCCGGCCGGCATGCCCTGGTGCCATTTCCGCGACAGGACGATATGGGCATCGTTGCCGATGTCTGCCAGTCGTTCGTGTTCGACAACGGTGCGTTTTCGGTCTGGAAGAAAGGCGGCAAGCTGGATGTCGACGGCTATACCGCCTGGGTCGAGCAATGGCATCGGCACCCAGGCTTCGACTGGGCACTCATCCCGGATGTAATTGACGGAGACGAGGCGGCCAACGATGCGCTGCTTTCGGCTTGGCCCAGGGAGTTGCGCGGCGTACCCGTCTGGCACCTGCATGAATCCATTGAGCGGCTTGAGCGCTTGGCCAACGAATGGCCGACGGTTGCCTTTGGCAGTTCTGGCCAATGGGCAAGCCCCGGTACAGATTCCTGGTGGAAACGAATGGGCACCGCTATGGCAGCTGTATGCGATGAACAGGGCCGGCCGGTGTGCCGCCTGCACGGCCTTCGCATGCTAGACCCCGCGATATTCCAACACCTGCCCTTCGCCTCTGCCGACTCCACGAACGCGGCAGTAAATGGCGGCAGCATCAGCCGCTTTGGAATGTATGCCCCGCCAACCGCCGGACAGCGCGCCAACGTGATCGCTGACCGGATTGAAGCCAACAACAGCAGCGCTGTGTGGCTTCCACCTCAAATTGAACTGATCGTCTGAGGCATCCCCCATGAACTCACTTGCACAGCAGGCGCTTGACCGCGCCCGCCAGGCGCCTGCGCGCGCTTCCAAACTTCTCCCGCCAGTCCTGGCCAACGAGCCGTTACCCGACCTGGTCATCACCGGCCCTATCAACCGCGTCATGGAACTGGAGGGCAAGCGGTACGCCGTGGGCTTCGTCCAAGCGCTGGGGCCATCCATCCGGCGCGAGCCGACGCGGACAAAGGCCATTGCCGATCTGACCCGGTACGCCGTGCAGCAGCCGGCCAGCGTGGACAGCGGCGTGAAGATCGTTATCGACTTGTTGAAGGAGGCGGGATGATCCTTGACCCCTGCTGCGGCTCCCGAATGTTCTGGTTCGACAAGGACAGCCAGCACGTGCTGTTCGGTGATATCCGCGACGAACAACACATCCTCTGTGATGGCCGGATCCTGAACGTTGAGCCCAACGTCATCATGGACTTTCGGAAACTGCCATTCCCTGACAGCACCTTCAACATGGTGGTGTTCGATCCACCTCACCTGACACGCGCCGGCCGTGACAGCTGGATGCGCCTCAAGTACGGGATGCTCACCGAGGACTGGCAAGAAGATATTCGCCAGGGCTTCGCTGAGTGCTTCCGGGTGTTGAAGCCCGGCCAGTTCCTTGTGTTCAAGTGGAACGAAACCCAGGTGCGCGTCAGCCAAATACTGGCCCTCACCAATGAAATTCCGCTGTTCGGGCACAAGACCGGCAAGCGGGAGAAAACCCACTGGATCATGTTCATGAAGCGGGTTGCGCCATGACCAGCACCGGCAAGCTGTCCGCCGGGGTGCTGGAGTTCCTGGCCAAGTGCGACAAGTGCAACAGGCCCCGCAACAGCGGGAACCACGACAAATGCAGCCGGGCGCGCCATCAAGAGCACGCCAAGCCGCCACGGGAGAACGACCAATGAACAGCAACTACCCATCACGCACCGCCGATAAATTCGTGGTGCGCCTACCGGACGGTCTGCGCGACAGCATCCCGGGCGCCGCCGACTATCTCGACACAAGCATGAACACGGTGTTTGTCCAGGCCGTGCGCCAGTACTTGGACAGTCAGAAGCGCCAGCAGCTGTTGCTGGATGCACTGGCCCACTACCGGCCCGCCTCACCAGTCGTTGAGGGGTTGCAACGAGACCTTACGCAGCGCGATGAACGCATCGATCAGCTTGAAGTACTGCTGCACAGATGGGCGGACTTGCTGGGAGTGAGCGCCCCAGACCTGCGCGATGAAACGTTGGCAGCGCTCAAACCTACAGAGTCCGGCACTGGTGAGCATATCTGCCCTGGCTGCGGCACGAAGGGCTGGACCGCGAATTGCGACCAGTGCGTGCCGTACTAATCCCGATAAGAGTACATCCGTACTCCACGCTGTAAACTTCCAACCAACACCATGAATCCAGCCGGCGACGGCGTGGCGAGGTATTCGTATGTCCGAACAAGTTGAAGTGCTGTATGCAGTCCACGCCAAAGGCCCAGGCGTTATGTACGCGGCCGCCAGCAAGGAGGAAGCAGAAACGCTGGCCGCCCAGCAAAACGAACTGGTGCCGATGGCGAAGTGCATTGTGATTGTCAGCCCATGGCCACCGATCGATCACTGGAAAACTCTGGCCGAACAGAATGCGGAAGACGCTAAGTACCTGCGCAACGGCTGGCAAGCAGACCTGAGCCGGCTCAACGCTGCGAAAGCTGAGATCACTGCGTTGAGCAAGAACGTCGTCGAGTTCACCCGCGAGGACTTCGACGCCACGCTCAACAATCTCCGCCGTATGGGCGCCAGCATCGACGGCGACAACGCCTACAAGCGCGATCTTTTAGACGCAGCCGTTGGCGCCATGGCGATGGGAGTGCAAAACAGAAACCCACCACCGCCTGGTCACTGGGGTCAGCGCTTCTGGGATATCGGCCGGGAGGAGCGCGCAATTCAGGAGGGGCTTCTGGCGGCGCTTTCTCGACTCTTGCGCTGGGGCGAACGGCAGAGGCCAGGAATCGAATTTACCGGAGATCATCCTATCGCGCGGGCGCGGGCTGCAATCGACAAAGCCATCCGATAATCAACTTCTGCAGCCCAGCGCGGCGAGGACACCATATGAACACTGCACGCACCGACACCCCACCAGCAGCCCACATCGAGTACATCAAGTTGCCCGAAGTCAAACGAATCTCAGGGCTCAGCACTACCAGCATTTACCGCATGGCTGTCGCCGGTGACTTCCCGAAACAGAGGAAGCTAGGCGTTAAGGCCGTGGCCTGGATTCGCGCCGAGGTTGAGCAATGGGCAGCATCGCGAGCCGTGGTCGGTCAGACGCCGGCGGCGACAGAATCCAAGTAGTCAGCCCATTCCTGCATCATCACCCGCCGTTGCTCCACGTATTCGGCATGGTTGTAAGACCTGCGTACCTTGCTCCCGCTAGCGTGCGATAGCTGTGCCTCGACCCAATCCCCGTTGTACCCCATCTCATTTAAGGCTGTAGAGATCGACGCACGTATCCCGTGCCCGGTGAGCCTCCCCTCGTACCCCATGCGTTTCAGTGCTGAGTTGACCGTGTTGTTGCTGATCGGCTGCCGTGGGTCATTGCGACCCGCGATCAGCAGACGGTAGCCACCGGTCAACTGATGCACCTTGCGCATTTCCTCCACCGCCTGCCGCGAAAGCGGCACCAAATAGGCCGGTACCTCATCCTCCTTTGATTGTCTTCGAACCCTTTTTTTCAACTGCTTTACCGCGTCGGGCGGGATCGACCACAGCCCGGCATACAGATCGACCTGATCAGTCGTTGCGTTGCGCAGCTCCGTGGTTCTCACGCCGGTCAACCACAAGATCCTGATGGCGCACTTCACATACGCAGCCGCTGTCGACGCCTCCAGCACGGCGAAGAACTCTTTCAGCTCACTGCGCACCAGCATAGGGTTGTGCCGCACGGGCGGCTCTTGCTGCGCCACGATGTCCAGGTCTGACGCCGGGTTGATGTCCAGATATCCCGACACCATGCCGTACCGGAAAATCTCGTTCAGCCAGGAACGGCACTTGCGCGCCGAGTTGAGCGCCCCGCGTTTCTCGATGCGGCGCAGCGCGGCCAGTACATCGGATCGCTTCACATCGGCTATCGGAATCCTGCCCAGGGCCGGGATCAAATCCTTGTCCAGGTAGAACCGGGCTTGAGCAGAACCGCCGCTGTTCGATACCACCATGCGCGGCGCCTTGAAGGCATGCCACTCGTTGGCCACAGCCTCAAACGTGTTCATGGCCAGGGCGCTGGCCTGGTGCTTTTCCTCACGACGCTTGGCGCGCGGATCAATCCCCTTAGCCACAAGCCCCCGTGCCTGGTCGCGCAGCTCGCGGGCGTCCTTGAGGGATATCTCCGGGTACGTGCCCAGCGACATGCGCGGCTGCTTGCCCAGCCATGAGAACCGGAAGTGCCACGACTTCGTGCCGTTGGTGGCGACGAACAGGGATAGGCCGCTGCCGTCTGTGAGGGTGAAGTCCCTATCAGCAGGCTTGGCCTGTCGAACGGCCGTGTCAGTCAGGGGCATTAGTACATCACCAGTCCAGTCGAATTAGAGTGTGCTGTGCAATGTACTAAAAATTTCGGGAAGATGTGGAAAGAGTCGGTGATTAGCGGAAATACTTAATCAGCTCAAAGCGAATATTTTCATAGCTTGGTGGGAAGTGGCGGTATGAGGCGGAGTGTTTAACTATTGCCCGAGACAGGAATCGAACCTGCGACCTTCGCGTTACGAGTGCGCTGCTCTACCGGCTGAGCTACACGGGCGGTGGGCTAAAGCTAGCACCGCATCCCACGTCCGGCAACTTGCCGCCGTCAGCGGGCAATCACACCCTGGGCCCAGAAGCGTGGTTGCAGGTGATGGCCATGGGCGTCCAGGTACTGCCGCTGGGCTTGTTCGATATGAGGAACGTCCCGCACGGCGATCACAACCAACAGACCAACGGCCAATACACCCAATGCTTTCCAGGCGCACCAGGCCAATGGGAGCTCGGTGGTTTGCGGGCTTCGCCACACATGCAGCGCCATCAGCCAGCCTACTACCAGCGCCAGCCAGACTTGGGAATTGGGCATCACGATCACGCCGTCGACCATGGACTGCACCAGCGCACCAACCAGCGCCGCAAACAGGCAGAGCCGCAGCAGGTCTGCACGCTCGGCGCTCGGCGCGCGCTCACGCAATACGCCGACCGTGGCCCAACTTCCTCGCCAAGCCAACACCGCAACGCACAACGCCGATGGCACTCCCCACTCACTGGCCCATTGCAGGATCGCCTGGTGGGGGTGAGCGGCAATACTGTTGGCGATATCGGCGAACTGCATCGGCCCGAACCCCAGCCAAGGTCGCTCGACAAGCATATGCCAGGCCTGCCACCAGATCGGACCACGTCCCGATAACGAGGTCGTCAGGCGATCACTGGCAATGTTGACGATCTCGATCCCCAGGTAATCCGCCAACCCTTTGAACACCAGCCCATACAACAAGAGCCCGCCCAGCATTGCGGCCAGCTGCCAACCCAACCAACGCCGACCCCATGGCCCCAGCACCGCCAACACGCCCCCCGCCACGCCCATGCCAAGCCAGGTGCCACGCGTGCCACCTGCAATTGCGATCAGCCACCAGGTGCACAGCAGCGCAAACACGGCAACCTTGAGTGAGCGAGAAAGCGTGGGGATCAACAAGGGAAGCGCCAGCAGCGGCAAGGTGAAGGTCTGGAACTGGCCGTAGAAACGCTTGTTGGAAAACCCCGACAGCAGCACGTCTGGGTCCAGCGTCGGCCCCGCGTTGATGAACGCCAGCGCACCCGCATACAGGTATTGAATCGACTTCATCAGGCACAGCAGCACTACGATCAGGATCAAGGCGCGGTCCAACGACTCACCGCCCTGATGTCGCAGCAAGGCAAACGCCACGGCAATCGCGCCGCAACTGACAAACACTGCCATTTCAGCCAGCGCCCATAGCGGCTGGTGAGCGCGCAATGACGACACCAGGCCCAGCACCATAATCAGCGCCAAGCCCAGGGCGGTGGGCCGGTCCACCAGCCGCTGAACGCGGGTGATCGATAGCCCATACAGCGCCGCGCACGCCCCGATGGCAATCTGTAGTGTCCGCTGCAAATCATGGCCACTGAACGGCGCGCAAATCCCAACAACCAACAGGCACACCACGGCCACCAGAAAAAAACCGCCACGCTGCTCTACGGATAACGCCATCGACCACCTCGACTTCCCTGTGGAGGGTTTAGCAGTTATGCACCGTCGGCGCCGCAGCCTTTGGCGACATATTTAGCATCAGCGGTGGAGGTGCATTTCCAACCGGTGGTGGCATTGCGCGTTAGATTGATGGTCTTGCCCAACACTGGCGCTGGCGCGTCGAGTATTTCGCATTGGATGGAGCCCGCGCCTGTGGCGACGTCGCCTGTCACGTCAATCTTGCAGTTGGCCGTGGGGCTGGTGCCGCCGATCAATGCCAGGGTCGGTACCGTGCCCTGGTTGAGGGTGTCTTCATAACCCGGCTTCAACGCAGTGATCTCAGCCAGGCCGGCAGTGAACTTGGCCTTGGCCTGGTGGGTGGTGTACATGGGCAGGCCAATGGTGGCCAAAATGCCGATGATTGCCACGACGATCAACAGCTCGATCAGGGTAAAACCTTTTTGACGTATCACATTCACTCTCCAGGATAGAACTCACGACAAGGCGCGTCCTGCGCCCCGTTTTGTGCAGCGGCGCCAGTGTACTCATCCGCAGGCGCTCAATCGCGCACAAGTCGCACATTCTGACATTTTATTCTGCTTCGCCAGCCTGCCCGAATCCGTCACCTGACTAAGCTATAAATCTTCGACGACCTCTGTGCGGAACCGAGACATGGACGACGCTTCAACGCTGTACGCCTGGGAAGGCATCAATCGCAAAGGACGCAGGGTGTGCGGGCAAACCACGGGGAACAATCTGGCCCTGGTCAAGGCTCAGTTGCGCCAACAAGGCATCAGCCCTGGGCATGTGCGCAAGAAATCCCTACTACTGCGGGGACTCGTATCGTCGATCAAATCGACGGATATCACCCTGTTCACTCGCCAACTGGCAACACTGCTGAAGGCCGGGATTCCCCTGCTGCAAGCCTTCGACATCATCGGCGAAGGCTTCGACAACCGCCCCATGCGTGAGCTGGCGCTAGGGCTGAAACAGGCGATTGCCGCCGGCTCCAGCCTGGCCGAAGCCTTGCGCAAACACCCGCGCCAATTCGATGAGCTGTATTGCAACCTGGTGGCCGCCGGCGAACAGGCCGGCGCACTGGAAACCCTGTTGGAGCGCGTGGCGATCCACCGGGAAAAGAGTGAGCAGTTGAGGGCGAGGATCAAAAAAGCCATGACCTATCCCATAGCGGTGTTGGTGGTGGCAGGCCTTGTCACCGGCGTTCTGCTGATCCACGTGGTGCCGCAGTTTCAGACCCTGTTTGCTGGCGTCGACGGCACGCTGCCCGGTTTTACCCTGCAGGTGATCGCCCTGTCCGAGTTCATGCAGAAGGCCTGGTGGATCGTTGCGCTTGGTGTTCTTGCGGGAGGCATGGGGTTGCGCCAGGCCTATCGCTCCCTACCTGCTTTTTGTCTCTGGCTGGACGCGGGTTTGTTGAAAGCCCCACTCGCAGGCAAACTGCTGAAAAAATCGGCCGTGGCCCGCTACGCCCGCACCCTGTCCACGACCTTTGCGGCGGGCGTTCCACTGGTTCAGGCATTGGATTCTGTGGCCGGCGCCGTCGGTTCAGGGCCGCTCAAACAGGCAATCACGCATATGCGACACGACGTCTCCACTGGCATGCCGTTGAATCAATCCATGCGCGCCAGCGGCATGTTCCCTGGAATGGCGGTCCAGATGACCGCCATCGGCGAAGAGTCGGGCACGCTGGACCGCATGCTGGAAAAGGTCGCCAATCATTATGAGGCCGATGTGGACAACCTGGTCGACAACCTCACCAGCCTGATGGAGCCGCTGATCATGGTAGTCCTGGGCAGCATCGTCGGCGCGCTGGTAATCGCCATGTATTTGCCGGTCTTCCAGCTGGGGAGCGCGTTTTGATCCTGTTACTGGTTGAACACCCGTGGGCCTTTGTGGTGATGGCAGGGATACTGGGGCTGATCGTCGGCAGTTTTCTCAACGTGCTGGTGTGGCGCCTGCCGAAAATGCTCGAACGGGAATGGCGCGCCCAGGCCCATGAAGTGCTCGGTCTACCCGCCGACCCAGCCGGGCCGACCTATAACCTGATGCACCCCAATTCCTGCTGCCCACACTGCAACCATCCGATACGCCCATGGGAAAACATCCCACTGCTCAGCTACTTGTTTCTGCGAGGTCGTTGCGCCCATTGCCAAGGGGCAATCAGCCCTCGCTATCCGCTTACTGAACTGGCGTGTGGACTGATCTCGGCCTGGGTGGCCTGGCATTTCGGCTTTGGCTGGCAGGCGGGCGCGGTACTGGTGCTGAGCTGGGGCTTGTTGGCGATGAGCCTGATCGACGCCGACCATCAACTGCTACCGGATGTACTGGTGATGCCGCTGCTGTGGCTGGGGCTGATCATCAACGGATTCGGCTTGCTGACGACATTGGCCGACGCCCTGTGGGGCGCAGTGATCGGGTATATGAGCCTGTGGAGCGTGTTCTGGCTGTTCAAGCTGGTCACTGGCAAGGACGGCATGGGCCACGGCGACTTCAAGTTACTCGCGCTGCTCGGTGCCTGGGGCGGTTGGCAGATTCTGCCGATGACGCTGTTGATGTCGTCGTTGGTCGGTGTATTCGTCGGCTTGATCCTGATGCGCCGGCACAAAGCCCAAGCGTCGGCGCCGATGCCATTTGGTCCGTATCTGGCAATTGCCGGCTGGATTGCATTGCTCTGGGGTGGTCAAATAACCGACTTCTATTTGCAGTCTGTCGGTTTCAGATGACCACTTCTGTTGCAACACCCTGGATTCTCGGCCTCACCGGCGGCATAGGCAGCGGCAAAAGCGCGGCGGCCCAGCACTTCATCGACCTGGGTATCGACCTGGTAGACGCCGACCATGCTGCGCGCTGGGTGGTCGAGCCAGGCCGTCCGGCACTGGCGCGTATCGCTGAGCATTTTGGTACAGGCGTATTACAGCCTGACGGCCAATTGGACCGTGGCGCATTGCGCAAGCTGATCTTTGAAGTCCCCGAAGAGCGCCGCTGGCTCGAAGCCCTGCTGCACCCGTTGATTGGCGAAGAGATCCGCAGCCACCTGGCGCGGGCAACCTCACCTTACGCGATCCTGGTGTCGCCGCTGCTGATCGAGTCGGGCCAGTACAGCATGGCCCAGCGCATCCTGGTGATCGACGTGCCGCAATCGCTGCAGATTCAGCGTACCCTGCAGCGCGACGGCATCAACGAGCAACAGGTACAGGCGATCCTCAAGGCACAATCGAGCCGTGAAGACCGCCTGAAACATGCCGATGACGTACTGGTCAATGACCAGGACCTCGCCTGGCTGCACAGCGAGGTCGAGCGACTGCACCACTTTTACCTTACTTTGCGTGGAGGCCGATCATGAGCCAACCCTTGACCGTCGACTGCCCAACCTGCGGCGCACCCGTGGAATGGAAAGCGACCAACCTCAACCGGCCGTTCTGCTCGGACCGCTGCAAACTCATCGACCTGGGTGCCTGGGCCGCTGAAGAGCACAAGATCCCCGTGGCCCCGGATGCCGAAGACGAACTGTTTTCCGAAGACCTGCCACCGCGCCACTAAGGGCGCATAAAGGCGTATTCCTGCTGGTCGTCGAGGTTTTCTGCAAGGTATTGCAGCTCGTCGGCCAGGTCCTCGAAACTGCGCACCCCCTTGCTCTGCTGCACCACTGCACTGAGCATGGCGCGCAGGGTCAGGCCTGGGTCAAAACCGATTTCCTGTGCCGCGTCCTGGCTTCTGCGCAATTCCTGCCGTGCCCACTCGTACACACTCATGATCCGTGCTCCTGGAAAAATTCTGCAGAGCATGGGCCTGCCAGGGCGCGTGAGATTTGATCTGGATCAACGCTGCGAATCGTCATCCTTCCAGGGCGCCGAGAGGTAGCGCGTGCGGTTGAAAGTCTCCAGCCATTCCGGGCAAAACACCACCAGGGCGCTGACGACCATGCCGTTGATAAAGGCCTCGGGGAAGATGATCAGCCACAGGTAGCCAACGAAATCCTCCAGCCATTCCGGCATCGCGAAGCGGCCGTCGAACCACAGCAGCCCCAGCCCGAACAGCAAGCAGAGCAAGGCCGATAATGCGGCGGCAAAAAAACCGGAACAGAAGATATACACAAAGGGATTACGCGGTTGTGCTCGCTCGACCAGCAGCGCGCAGGCTTCAGTGACCAGCACTGGCAGCACGACCAGCAACAGGCCATTGATACCAAGGGCGGCCAGGTCCTGGCGCCCCAACAACATCAACCCAAGCTGGGCCGCAAAGCCGCCGACAATTGCCAAAGGCCAATCCAGCAAAAGGGTAACGGCGGTCATGCCAATGAAGTGATAGGACACGCCGGTGTCGAAATCCCGCCGCACCAGCCACAGCATGAACAACGCGAACACGGTGCCGAACAGCAAATGCTGGCGGCGCCGGTCAGCAAACAGTTCCACCCACGGCGAACGCAGGATCGCCCACACCAGCACTGGCGCATACAACATCCAGCCGATACCGAGGGTTTGCGGCGCTAGCATCGCGGCGCTGATCATGGCTTTATCTCACCCAAAGGTTGCTATGGGGTGATCAGTCTACACCGCCGCTTTACCACAGGTAGCGATACCCCAGGTTCACACCCCACGGCTGCTCGATGGAATTGCCTTTGGCGTACTCGGCATCCAGGGAGATCTTGCTCTTCTCGCTGACTTGCAACACACCACCAAAACCCAGCTCTACGCGATCGCCCGGCAACTTGGCATCGAGCTTATTGCCATTGACGCTGACCTTGCTGCTCCCGGCGTGCTCAGTGACATAGGAGGCCTTCACATACGGTTGCGCCTTCATGCCGTTGCTCAATGCCAGGCTACGGCCGAACAGTGAACCCACACGGCTCTGCAACGAGTCGAGATCGTCGGACTTGACCCGCAAGCCATTGCTCGCGGTGTAGTCGGCGCCTTGAGTGCGAGTCGCGGTGAGTTCGAGTTGAGGCTCGACGAACCAGCCACCTCCCAACGGAATGTGCTTGCCCACTTCGATATCCGCGCCCACTCCATTGGTTTTATACGACCCCTTCACCCGATCGCCGAGGTTCGTCGGCATCTTGATATCGTTGTCGAAGCGGCTGTACTTCAGCACGCTGTCGACGTAGATGCCGTTGTCGTGCAGGTAAGTGGCGTACACGCCGAACATCTTGCTGTCGGTATTGCCCGAAGCGCCTTCACCGAAATCCTGGTCCGACCGGGCAGTACCCACCATGGCGCCGAGATACACCTTGCCGTTGCTCAGCGCCACAGCCTTGTCGGCGCCGATTTCAAGCCCGGAGATATTCTGGGAATAGGCACGGCTGGAGTGCTCGCCCACATCGAAACGCTTGCTGATGGCCCGAGTCCATACGCCCCCGTTATCCTCGCCCATGCGCAATTCGCCCAGGCGTTTGACCAGCGCGTTCATCTGCGCGCTCCATAGGCTGGCGCTGGCGGTGTGTGCAGCGATGGCGGCGTTGGCCCCCGAAGAGAGGTTCTGCGGCGACGGTCCAGAGGGCCCTTTGCCAGTACTGGCCAATACCCAATCGTCACCGTCTTGCTGCAGGCCGTATCGAAAGGCGCCGGCATCGACATGCCCGCCGTACAGATCGAACTTGGCACTGCCGCCATGGGTATCCACCAACAGCAAACGGCCGTCCGTCGTACCCGGCTCATGGCCCGAATCCGCCACGATCAACGTATGGTTGCCGCTCGCCAATCCGGCGCCCTCCACCACCAACACATCGTTTTGCGCGTTGGCGATGTCGGTATTCATCAGGATACTGCCGCTGCCGGACAACGCATTGACGGTGAAGGTCTTGAAGATGCCGTCGGTACTTGGCGCGAAAGCCAGGCGCCCCCCATTGAGGGTCAGCGAGTCCACGGTTTTCACGCCGTTTTCCATGACATTGACGCTACCGCCCGCGTCCGCCACCAGCCCATTGGCCTGTGCACCGCCGAAGAGGTTGACCTGGCCGCCGTTGCTGACCGTACTGTTATTGGCGGTAGCACTGTCGTAAACGTTCTGCACACCACCGCTGATGTGGGTATCGGTCGCCACGGCACCGCCCAGGATGCCGCGTTCCAGATTTTGGACGCCGCCCGTCAACACAAACGTGTTAAGTGCCGTCCCCTGATTGATCACCGTCTGCACGCCACCGTCGTTAATGACGGTGTCCGCTGCGGCCCCACCAAGTGTGAGGGTTTGCACACCGCCCGCATTAATCACGGTGCCGTTGGCGCGGCTGTTTGGGGTTTGCACTGTCTGTGTGCCGCCATTCAAGACCGTACCGTTGGCGATGCCCCCGGCGCTGACAACTTGAGAACCGCCGACATTGACCACTGTGCGATTGGACGTGCCGCTTTGCACCAGTTGGCGGCCATCGACCGTTGCATCATTGGAGACACCATGCTGGAAAACAGCCTGAGTGCCCGTCACCTCAATCAAAGTGTTGTTGGCCGTGCCGTTGGTGCCAATGCTCTGCTGCCCCCCCGTCACCGTCTCGCCATCGACCACTGCGCCATTGGTGACCGTGGGTGTAAACGCCTGCGCGAGGGTAGGCTGCAGCATGAACATGGCCAGTGCCAGCGGCGAAAGGGTAAGTATCGCCGGGCGTTTCGGGTGAAGGGTGTGCATGGTTCAAAACCTCAGACTAACCGCCAAACCGGCGATAAGGACGCCGGCGGCATCCAGGTCGAGCGCGGCTGACGTTAGATCAGAGGCTCGGTGAGGGAGTGAATTTAGGGTTCGAGAAGGAACAAAAAAGTAGGAAACTTCCCCATGCTTGTAGGAAATTTCCCAGCCGCATATTCAAGAGCGCAACCTCCAAGGTGAAAATGCGCCCGACTTTTGTTTTTTTTCATCACATTTGAGCGCTAAGCTGCTAGCTATGGATGACTCAGATTACTTGCGCCTGCTCACCGTAGCGGCCGAACAAGCCAACGCATTCCTGTCCAATGCCCGCAAGTGGGAGCGTGAGCGTTGGGTCTGCCAGCGCCTGCTGCAAGGCTTGAACGTGCCTTATCGAGCCGAAGAGTTTCACGCCGCAGGGCAAGAGCCCCCGGACGTGCTTTTTCGTGACGCCAGCTTCGAGGTGTTTTTCGTACTGGATGAGGGCCGTCGACTAAACGACGAATGGCGCGACGAGCTACTGCGCCGGCGCAGTGCGTTCTCCCTGAGCCAACTGGTACGACGCGAGACCAAGCCGCGACGCATCCCCGCCCATGAGTTTCTATTGCGCCTGGCACCTACACTGCGCAAGAAAGCCCATAACTATAAAGAGCGCGGGATGGACCTGGGCGAGTTGGATATCGTCGCGTTCACCAGCCTCAAGCGCGAAGTACTCGACCTCAACAGCCATTTTCCGCCACCGACCGAATACCTGCGCCAGGGTTGGCGCTCACTGTCATTGGTGGGACCGACGTTTGCACGGGTGCTGTTCGCGCACCCGGACGCACCGGATTTCTTGCGCAACAACCTGGGCCGCAGCATAGTATTCGACGTGGGCATCAGCCTCTGATCCCCCCGGACTGTAACGTGGCGCCCTTTTGCAACGTCTACCTGACGAGGCCTTTATGACCAGCCGCCTGAACCCCGATGACCAACAGCATGTCGAAGAGTACCTGCAACTCTCCCAAAACCGAGTCGAGCGCAAGCCTTTCCGGCCATGGCTGCTCCTGGGTGTGGTGCTTGTTGTGGTGATCGGCCTGGGCCTGCTGAGCCGACTTTTGAGTTACCTGACGCTATGAGCTGCCTGGCGCTCGCGGGGGTAACTGCTCCGATTTCTTTTAGCCTTGCGAGATATCCCCATGACCCATCGTATTATTATCGTCGGCGGCGGCGCCGGCGGCCTGGAGTTGGCTACCCGCCTGGGTAAGACTCTGGGCAAGCGCGGCACCGCCAGCATTACGCTGGTGGACGCCAACCTGACCCACATCTGGAAGCCCTTGCTGCACGAAGTGGCGGCCGGCTCGCTGAATTCCTCGGAAGACGAACTCAACTATGTCGCCCAGGCCAAATGGAACCACTTCGAGTTCCAGCTGGGGCGCATGAGCGGGCTTGACCGTGAGCAGAAGAAAATCCAGCTGGCCGCCACCCTCGACGAAGAAGGCCGTGAGCTGGTGCCCGCGCGCGTGCTGGGCTATGACAGCCTGGTGATCGCCGTGGGCAGCACCACCAATGATTTCGGCACCGAAGGCGCGGCGCAACACTGCCTGTTCCTCGACACCCGCAAGCAGGCCGAGCGCTTCCACCAGCAATTGCTCAACCACTACCTGCGCGCCCATGCCGGGCAGACAGACGTGGTGGAAAAGATCAGCGTCGCCATCGTCGGCGCGGGTGCAACCGGGGTCGAGCTGGCCGCCGAACTGCATAACGCGGCCCATGAACTGGCCGCCTACGGCCTGGACCGCATCAAGCCGGAAAACATGCACATCACCCTGATCGAAGCCGGCCCACGGGTGCTGCCTGCCCTGCCGGAGCGTATCGGCGGGCCTGTGCATAAAACCCTGGAGAAACTTGGGGTGACCGTGCTGACCAATTCGGCGGTGAGCGAAGTGACCGCCGATGCGTTGATCACCAGCAGCGGCCAGGTAATCCCCGCCAGCCTCAAGGTCTGGGCCGCCGGGATTCGTGCACCAGGCTTCCTCAAGGACATCGATGGCCTGGAAACCAACCGCATCAATCAACTGCAAGTACTGCCGACACTGCAAACCACCCGCGACGAAAACATCTTCGCCTTTGGCGACTGCGCCGCCTGCCCACAACCGGGCACCGACCGCAACGTACCACCACGGGCCCAGGCCGCTCACCAGCAGGCCTCGTTGCTGGCCAAGTCGCTGAAGCTGCGCATCGAAGGCAAGGACTTGCCGAGCTACAAGTACACCGACTATGGCTCGCTGATCTCGCTGTCGCGCTTCTCGGCGGTGGGTAACTTGATGGGCAACCTCACCGGCAGTGTGATGTTGGAAGGCTGGTTGGCGCGGATGTTCTATGTGTCGCTGTACCGCATGCACCAGATGGCGCTGTATGGCTTCTTCCGCACGGCGATGCTGATGCTGGGGAGCAAGATTGGACGTGGCACCGAGCCGCGCCTGAAACTGCATTAACAACACGGTTCCGGAGGGGACTTGGTCAATGTGGGAGCGGGCTTGCTCGCGAAAGCGGTGTATCAGTCAGTACATCTGGCACTGAACCACCGCTTTCGCGAGCAAGCCCGCTCCCACATTCGTTTTGCAGTGAGTCAGATTTGCGTGCACAAAAAAAATCCCCGTATCTTGCGATACGAGGATTTTTAATATGGTCGGGGTAAGGGGATTCGAACTCCTGACATCCTGCTCCCAAAGCAGGCGCGCTACCGGACTGCGCTATACCCCGGTAAAAAAAAGGCGACCTTTCAGTCGCCTTCTTCGATCAGCGCTTTTGGCCTCTGATCTTAAGATTCGATTCCAGCGTTAACTGGTCTCAAAAATGGTGGGTCGTGTGGGATTCGAACCTACGACCAATTGGTTAAAAGCCAACTGCTCTACCAACTGAGCTAACGACCCAAATATGGTCGGGGTAGGGGGATTCGAACTCCCGACATCCTGCTCCCAAAGCAGGCGCGCTACCGGACTGCGCTATACCCCGATATTGAAATTGGCTCCGTGACCAGGACTCGAACCTGGGACCCAATGATTAACAGTCATTTGCTCTACCGACTGAGCTATCACGGAACTACATATTTCAAAGTACTACGTTGTTGCTGACTACTTTGTTGCTTCTCTTCGACTTGTCCGTATCGCTACGTTCATGTCTCTGAGGCGCGCTATTCTACAATCTTAAAAACCCCTGTCAACCCTTTAAATTGCTTTTAAGACAATGATTTGCGCTTGTTTCTGATTTCTTCTTGGGGAGAAGAAACCCGTGGGCTGACGTTGCTGCGGGGCGCACTTTACAAGCCTTTTCCTTACAGTTCAACGCCCTATCGAAAAAAAAAGGCCCCGCGATGCGGGGCCTTCTTTTATTACGCCAGTTACAGGCCTCAGTGGAAGACGATTTCGTCGTTTTCCACGCTCGCCTCGACGCTGGTGCCAGGCATAAAGCTGCCGGACAGGATCAGCTGCGCCAGCGGGTTCTCGATCCAGCGCTGGATCGCACGTTTCAGAGGCCGTGCGCCATACACCGGGTCGTAACCGACTGCGATCAGCTTGTCCAACGCCTCGCTGCTCAACACCAGGTCCAGCTCGCGCTCTGCCAGGCGACTACGCAGGCGGCCCAACTGGATCTCAGTGATGCCCGCGATCTGATCCCGTGCCAGAGGCTCGAAGATCACCACTTCGTCGACCCGGTTGATGAACTCCGGACGGAAGTGGCTGGTCAGCGCATCCATCACGGCAGCACGCTGGCCTTCACGATCCCCCACCAACTCCTGGATCTGTGCCGAGCCCAGGTTGGAGGTCATCACGATCACCGTGTTGCGGAAGTCCACGGTACGCCCGTGGCTGTCCGTCAGGCGTCCATCTTCCAGCACCTGCAGCAGGATGTTGAACACATCCGGGTGGGCCTTCTCGACCTCATCCAGCAAGATCACCGAGTAAGGCTTGCGCCGCACGGCTTCGGTCAGGTAACCGCCCTCTTCGTAGCCCACATAGCCTGGTGGTGCGCCGATCAAGCGAGCCACCGAGTGTTTCTCCATGAATTCGGACATATCGATCCGCACCATGGCCTCTTCGGTATCAAAGAGGAACTCGGCCAAGGCCTTGCACAGCTCGGTCTTACCCACGCCGGTCGGGCCGAGGAACATGAACGAGCCACTCGGACGGTTCGGGTCGGACAAACCGGCCCGCGAACGCCGTACCGCGTTGGACACCGCGACCACAGCCTCTTCCTGGCCGATCACACGTTGGTGCAACAGGCTTTCCATCTTCAGCAGCTTGTCGCGCTCGCCTTCGAGCATTTTCGACACTGGAATGCCGGTCCACTTCGAGACGACTTCGGCGATTTCTTCCTCGGTCACCTTGCTGCGCAGCAACTGGTTCTCAGGCTTGCCGTGCTGGTCGACCATCTGCAGGCTGCGCTCCAGGTCCGGGATCACCCCGTACTGCAACTCGGCCATGCGGTTCAGGTCACCTTTACGGCGCGCGGCTTCCAGTTCCTGCCGGGACTGCTCGATCTTTTGCTGGATCTGCGCAGAACCTTGCACTTCGGCTTTTTCCGAAGTCCAGATTTCTTCCAGGTCCGAATACTCGCGTTCCAGACGGACGATTTCTTCCTGAAGTTTTTCCAGGCGTTTCTTCGCCGCGTCGTCTTCTTCTTTCTTCAGGGCCTGGGACTCAACTTTAAGTTGAATCAGGCGCCGATCCAGACGGTCGAGCACTTCCGGCTTGGAGTCGATCTCCATGCGGATGCGGCTGGCCGCTTCGTCGATCAGGTCGATGGCCTTGTCGGGCAACTGACGGTCAGTGATATAGCGATGGCTCAATTTGGCCGCCGCAATGATCGCGCCGTCGGTGATCGCCACCTTATGGTGGACCTCATAACGCTCTTTCAGGCCACGCAGGATCGCGATGGTGTCCTCTTCGCTCGGTTCTTCCACCAACACTTTCTGGAAGCGACGCTCAAGGGCCGCATCCTTTTCAATGTACTGGCGATATTCGTTGAGCGTCGTGGCACCGACACAATGCAACTCGCCCCGCGCCAAGGCTGGCTTGAGCATGTTGCCCGCATCCATGGAGCCTTCGCCTTTACCGGCGCCGACCATGGTGTGCAGTTCGTCGATAAACAAAATGATCTGCCCTTCCTGCTTCGACAGCTCATTAAGCAGGGATTTCAGGCGCTCTTCGAACTCGCCACGGAACTTGGCACCGGCAATCAGCGACCCCATGTCCAGGGACAGCAGGCGCTTGCCTTTGAGGCCGTCCGGCACTTCACCATTGATGATGCGCTGGGCCAGGCCCTCGGCAATCGCGGTTTTACCCACGCCAGGCTCACCGATCAGCACCGGGTTGTTCTTGGTGCGACGTTGCAGGACCTGGATGGTGCGACGGATTTCATCGTCACGGCCGATCACCGGGTCAAGCTTGCCTTCTTCGGCGCGCTTGGTCAGGTCGACGGTGTATTTATCCAGGGCTTGGCGCGACTCCTCATGGTTGGGGTCGTTCACCGCGTCGCCGCCGCGCAGGTTGTTGATGGCGTTTTCCAGGGCCTTCTTGCTCACGCCCTGGCCCAGCAACAATTTGCCGAGCTTGCTGTTCTCGTCCATGGCGGCGAGCAGCACCAGTTCGCTGGAGATGAACTGGTCACCCTTCTGCTGGGCCAGACGGTCAGCCTGATTAAGCAGGCGCGCCAAGTCCTGGGACATATTCACGTCGCCCGTCGGGTTTTGGATTTTCGGCAGTTGGTCGAGCTCTTTGCTCAACTCCTTGCGCAGGCTGTTGACGTCGAAGCCCACCTGCATCAGCAAGGGCTTGATAGAACCACCTTGCTGTTCCAGGAGCGCCTGCATCAAGTGTGCAGGCTCGATGGCTGGGTGGTCGAGGCCCACCGCCAGGGATTGAGAGTCAGATAACGCCAACTGCAATTTGCTGGTTAAACGATCTATACGCATTAGTCACCTTCCTTTTGAGCAGGCCGGAGCTATAAAACATTCCTGAATGAAGAAACCTGCCAGATACCCTTATAGATGGGGTGGATTCTGGGAGTTTCAAGCGACAGACAGTTGACGCAGATCAGAGGAGTCTAGCGTTCCAGCCAGATAAGGGAGGCAAACCGACCGGTGCGTGGGCTACGGCGGTAAGAAAAGAAGCGCGGGTCGGTCACGGTGCAGAATCCGCCACCATAAACAGCAGTGACACCGCGTGCAGCCAGGCGCAAACGGGCCAGCTGATAGATATCGGCCATGAATTTGCCGGGATTGCGGCTGGGCACAAAGGCTTCGGCGGTGATCGGCAGTTGCTGCATGAAGGCTTCACGCACTTCCGGGCCGACTTCAAAGGCTTGCGGGCCAATCGCCGGGCCGAGCCAGACCAGCACTTCGCCGGGTTCGACATCCAGGCTTTCGAACGCTGCTTCCAGCACGCCCGCCGCCAGGCCACGCCAACCGGCATGGGCTGCGGCGACGCGAGTGCCAGCACGGTTGCAGAACAGTGCCGGCAGGCAATCGGCAGTCATTGAGGTGCAAGCGATGCCAGGGGTGCTGGTCCAACTGCCATCGGCTTCAGCGGTGCGGCCTGGGTCAGCTTCGACCACGGTCACACCATGAACCTGACGCAGCCAGGCCGGCTGGATATCAAAGGCATCACTTAAACGACGGCGATTTTCCAGGACAGCCTCCAGGCTGTCCTCGACATGATCGCCCAGGTTGAGGCTGTCGAACGGCGCCAGGCTGACGCCGCCCGCACGGGTGGTGACGCAGGCTTTTACCCGAGCCGGCGCGGGCCAGTCAGGAATCAGCCAGTCACTCATCCGATAAACGCCTCGCGATCCTGCTTGAGCAGCGACAACAACCAGACCAGATCGTCCGGCAGAGGCGATTCCCAGCTCATCCGCTTACCGCTCGTCGGATGATCCAGTTCCAGGAAGCGCGCATGCAGTGCCTGGCGTGGGAAGGTTTTCAACGATTCAACCATGGTCTGGCTGGCCGCAGGCGGAATACGGAAGCGACCGCCGTAGGCCGGATCGCCGACCAACGGGAAGTTGATGTGCGCCATGTGCACGCGAATCTGGTGCGTACGGCCGGTTTCCAGCTTGACCCGCACGTGAGTGTGGGAACGGAAACGCTCCAGCACACGATAGTGGCTAACGGCCTGCTTGCCGCCTTCCATCACCGCCATACGCTGGCGCTGCTGGCCGTGGCGACCGATCGGGGCGTTGATCTTGCCACCCGCTACCACCACGCCGATCACGATGCACTCGTAGATCCGGCTGACGCTGCGGCTTTGCAATTGTGTGACCAACTGCGTCTGCGCCTGAATGGTCTTGGCCACCACCATCAAGCCGGTGGTGTCCTTGTCCAGACGGTGCACGATGCCGCAGCGCGGGACATTGATGATGTCCGGCACGTGGTGCAGCAGGGCATTGAGCAAGGTGCCATCAGCGTGCCCGGCCGCCGGGTGAACCACCAGGCCTGCGGGTTTGTTGATGACCAGGATGTCGTCGTCTTCATAGACGATATCCAGCTCGATGTCCTGGGCGACCCATTCTCCCTGGGCTTCCTGCTCGGCAGTCAGCTCAAGAATCGCACCGCCATGGACTATGTCTCGCGGGCGGATAACCGCTCCATCCACAGTCAGGCGGCCGTCTTTGATCCAGGCGGAAAGGCGCGAGCGCGAGTGCTCAGCGAATAATTGTGCGGCGACTTGATCGAGGCGTTGGCCGCCCAATTCGGACGGCACCTCTGCGCGAAGTTCAATTTTATCGGACATGCTCAGACTAGGCGTGGCGTAGCCTTTGGTTTCGGCTGCGCGCTTGTGGTTAAATACGGCGTCTTTTGCCCCGAGGCTTTCAACGGGGCGCTCATCATAACAGGACGGCCCCGCCCAAGACAGCGGCCGTCATAGGGACGCAAGCCGCCATGCAAGTGAAACACCTGCTGCTGATCGCCATCCTCGCCATGACTGCTGCTTGCTCGTCAACAAAGGAAGTCGTCGACGAAAACCTGAGCGAAGTCGAGTTGTACCAACTGGCTCAGAAAGACTTGGACAATAATAGCTTCACCAGCGCCACAGCGAAGCTGAAGGCACTGGAGTCGCGCTATCCGTTCGGGCGCTACGCCGACCAGGCCCAGCTCGAGCTGATCTACGCCAACTACAAGAACGCCGAGCCGGAAGCTGCCAAGTCCGCCGCCGAGCGTTTCATCCGCCTGCATCCGCAGCACCCGAACGTCGACTACGCCTACTACATGAAGGGCCTCACCTCGTTCGACCAGGACGTCGGCCTGCTGGCGCGCTTCCTGCCGCTGGACATGACCAAGCGTGACCCGGGCGCTGCCCGCGACTCCTACAACGAGTTCGCCCAGCTGACCAGCCGCTACCCCAACAGCCGCTACGCGCCGGACGCCAAGCAGCGCATGATCTACCTGCGCAACCTGCTGGCTTCCTACGAGATCCACGTGGCCCACTACTACCTGACCCGTCAGGCCTACGTAGCCGCCGCCAACCGTGGCCGTTATGTCGTAGAGAACTTCCAGGAAACCCCTTCCGTGGGTGACGGCCTGGCCGTGATGACCGAGGCTTACCAGCGTCTGCACCTGGACGAGCTGGCCAGCACCAGCCTGGAAACCCTGAAGCTCAACTACCCGGATCACCCAAGCCTGAAAGACGGCCAGTTCGTGCCTCAGGTTGCTGAAGCCGACAACCGTTCGTGGCTGAGCAAGTACACCCTGGGCCTGATCGAGTCCCGTCCACCGCTGCCGCCGGGCGAAACCCGCGCCAACCAGGACGTGATCAAGCAGTACCAGGACGCCAAGGACGCCATTCCTTCGGAGCTCAAGCCGCATGACGAGAACGGCGACGTGATCAAAGAAGAAGAGCCTGAGGCCCTGGGCAACAACCAGGATCGTTCGTGGTTCAGCTACATGACTTTCGGTGTGTTTGACTGATAGCACCCGGTGTCATCAAGAAGGAGCCTTTCGAGGCTCCTTTTTTGTGGGTGATATTTATTGCGCTGTGCGCCTGGCACGTCCTTGGCTAAACTGGCGCATTCCTTGTCGAGAAACTGCCCATCATGCTTCGTCTATTGTTCTGGATTGCCGTCATTGCCGCCGCAGTATGGTTCTGGCGCAAATTCAAAAGCCCGGCCGCCAAGCAGCATCGCGCCAGCGAGCCTGACGCAGCCCTGATGGTGCGCTGCGCCCATTGTGGCGTGCACCTGCCACAGGATCGCGCCTTGAGCTCACGCCAGGAATGGTATTGCACCCAGGCGCATCTGGAACAAGGACCGAAGCCTATCCAGCGTTGATCCGACCTTCGGGCGCATAAGGCGCGGGGTCGATGATCGGCGTACGCGCCAGCAGCAGGTCGGTAAACAACTGGCAGGACGCCGGCGCCAGCACCAGGCCATTGCGGTAATGCCCGCAGTTGAGCCACAAGCCGCTGAAGCCCGGCACTGGGCCGATGTAAGGAATGCCTTCCGGCGAACCGGGGCGCAATCCGGCCCAGTGCCCAACCACCTCGGCGCCCGCCAGGGCGGGAATCAACTCCACCGCGGATGCCTTGAGGCTTTGCAGCGCTGTTTCGGTGGGGGTCTTGTCGAAACCTTCATGCTCCAGGGTACTGCCGATCAAGATGTGCCCGTCACGCCGCGGGATCGCATAGCGCCCCTTGGCCAGGACCATGCTCGACAGGAAATCCGAAGCGCATTTGTACAGGATCATCTGGCCCTTGACCGGCTCGACCGGCAGCGACAGGCCCAACGTACCCAGCAGTTCACCACTCCAGGCGCCAGCCGCCAATACGACCTGATCGCCGAAGATCGGCCCATTGGCGGTGTTCACCCCCACGACATTGCCCGCATCCAGAACAAACCCTGTCACTTCAGATTGCTCGTGAACGGTCACGCCGGGCAACGCCAGCAGCGCCGCCTTGAGGGATTTGACCAGGCGCGGGTTGCGCACATTGGCGACGTCAGCCATGTAGACCGCGCTGGAGTACCCGCCGCCCAGCACTGGAACGGCATCATGGGCAGCCGAGACATCCACTTTGCTCAAGGGACGACCTTCCCGCGCAGCCCAGGCCAGGGCTTCGGCTTCGTCGTCCAGGTCCAGCCAGTAAAGGCCGGTGGTATACACCTCTGGATCAACCCCCGTCTGGGCGAACAGGCGCTGCGCCAGCTGTGGATAAAAGTCCTGGGACCAATGGGCCAGTGCGGTGACGGCCGGGCTGTAGCGCCACGGATACAGCGGCGAGACAATACCGCCGCCCGCCCAGGAGGACTCCTGTCCCAACCCCGCGCGCTCCAGCAGCACCACGGCTTGTCCTTGGGTCGCCAGGTTGAACGCCGTCAACAAACCGATGACCCCGCCACCGACAATCACTACCTGCTGTTGCTCTGCCATCATTTGATCCAGCCGATAAATAGGAACACGCGCACCTGGCGCCCAGTCGTCCAGCACCCTCATCATTGCCCCCAGCACAGCTTGCGCGACATGTCCGGGGCGGCGCCCGGATTGGTCCGCGCACCGGCGCTGGTCAGGCTGAAGTCGCCGCAAAGGTCGCCGGTCATCACCGAGCCGACGCCAGGCGTAGCCACCAACTGGAAATCCTGAGGGTTCAATGCAGCGGTGATTCTATAGCGATCGTTGCCCTCGCTGACGCCGCTTGCATCAATAAAAGTGCCGGCCTTCGTATAAAAACGCTCCAGGTGCTGAGCCTGGTCGGTCAATAACGCGACGATTTCAGCGCGATAGACCTTTTTCATATGGCCGGTGTAGCCGGGGTAAGCAATCCCGGCCAGCACCGCAATGATCACCACGGCGATCAGTAACTCGATCAGGGTAAAGCCCTGGCTGTCCATGCCCATTTCAACGCTCCTTATTGAAGTTGCCGCCAGGCCACCCGCCGAAAACGCGAGCCGCCCTCCTCTTCTACCCGCGCATAGACGCTCTCCAGCACCGTGCGCAATTGGCCGCTTAACCCGACGGCCGTCACACGATATGCGTCGGCCACCGTTTGTGGTGGTACATGCGCCAGCCCCACCGCAGGTCCCAGGGATTGAATGCCGTACAGACCTCCGCTCAGTGCAACCCAAGTGACACCCGAGACAGGGTCCAGCCCAGCCCCAACCACCGAATAGGCGGCGGCCGGCGGTGCACAGGTGACAATCGACCGGCACGGCAGCAGCGTCGCAAATGACCGCTGCACGCTCGACTCTCCGCGTCGCAAGCCACTCTCGGCGCTTTGCAGCGACTGATTGCGGTGCCAGAGGCTAGCGGTGACCTTTTGCTGGGTGACCGCGCCTTGCATGGAGGACAGACCGATCAGCGACAACAGCAGCAACAACACCAGGCTGATCAGCAGCACCATGCCGGCCTGCCGCAGGCGAATAGGCTCTTTAAGCTTCATGGCGGCGCTACCCCAGACGGTTTCGCAGCGCCGCCACGACGCTGTAGGTTTGATCCTTCACGCGTCCGGCGGGGTCTTGCAGTGTCATCAGGATGCGCACGCTGCGTATCAAGCCCAGGTCCGCCGGGCTCGCGTCGTAACGCGCCACCTCCGTCGACGAGGGTTTGGCAGCCACGCCAAAGCTGATATCGAAAGCCTGCACGTTATCCACCAGCACCGCCTTGGCCGGGGCCGCAGGCGTGCTGACTTTCAATTGACCGGCTTCGAAGGTGTAGGTGATCTGGCGCAGCGCAAAGCGGATTTGTCCGAGGGCAGGCACAGGAGAACTACCGCCGTAGGCCTGGGCGGTGCCCGTGCAGTCGGACAATACGGTCCAGTCAGCCTTGCCATTCTCGTTACCAACATCTGCCGTGACTAGCGTCAGCGACTTCGCCCCCGCCTCGATCTTCCAACTGACAGGCTGATCAAAGGCCGGCGGGGCATTGTCGATAAACGGCGTGCCCAAACAGCCAAACATGCCCGCCTGGCGAATATCCTGGGTCATCTTGCCCAGCACGAACCGTGCGTCATCCTGCAGCAACATCGCAGCCTGCTGGCTGGCGTGGGTGGCTCTGGAACCAATCAGCACCTGGGTCCCCCCCAGCACCAATACCAAGCCCATGGCCAACGCCAGCAGCAATTCCACCAGACTGAATCCCCCAACACGACGCCTCATTGCGCCCCCCTCGATTCATCGCTGACGCGACTGGTCAGGGTGAATGTTTCCCGAGCCCCCGGCCTGTTCGTGCCCCGGCTATCATCCCAACTGATGCTGACAGTCACCTCACCCGCACTGACCGACACCGAGCCTTTGGCACTCGCCCCGGCAAAGCCGAGGATATTGGCCTCGAAATCATGCAGGTCCAGATCGCGCACGCTGGCAGACGCGCTGCTGGCCGGTGCACGTTCGCCCCGGCCCCAGGAGTAGTCGACAGCGGAATTGGCGCGGATTCGGTCAAGCATGTCGTAGGCAATGAAACTGGCCTGGCTGGTCATCCTGGAACTGTCTGTGTACTTGAGCGCATTGAGCTGGATCACCGCCGCGCCCAGCAGGCCAATGGCGAGAACCAGCACGGCAACCAGCACCTCGATCAGCGTCATGCCGATTTGGTGTCGAGAAAAAACCTGGGGAAAACCGCTGTTGGGGTAGGCAAGCATTACCGTCGTCATCCGTGTCGAGGTCCGAAAAAAGCAGGGAAAATCTGCTGTGCGGGCCAAGACTAGCGTCGGTTTTTCGCTCGCGCTGCTCCCGGAACAAAGGGAAATACTTTGGACATGAAGGCCATCATTCGGCGTAACGCACGGGGCGCTATACCTAGGACTGCACCTGAATCCAAGGAGGGACGATACATGCGCCAACAAGGTTTCACTCTGATTGAACTGCTGCTCGGGCTGATCGTGAGCGGCATCCTGGCCAGCCTGGCAACCCCCGGCTTCAAGAGTTTGCTGGAATCACAGCAGCGCCAGGGGGCTGCGCAATCCCTGACCGCAGGCCTGCGCTACGCACGCACTGAAGCCATCGCCCGTAACCAACCGGTAGTCATTCATGCGCGAGAAGACGACTGGAGCCAGGGCTGGCGGGTCATTGTGGATGTGAGCGGACGTGGCTACCTGGATGACGACAACCCCGTGCTGCGGGAACATCAGGATAACGGTCGTGTGCCGATAGTCGGCAATGGGCCGGTCAAGAGCCAGGTGCGCTTCAGCGGATTGGGCGAACCGGTGTTTTCAGGGGGAGGTTTTCGCGCGGGTACTGTGCATGTATGCGAGATGGATCAGACGCAGAGCCTGTATCAGGTCGTACTCGCACCCAGCGGGCGCATCAGCCTGCGCAGCGAGCGTGCCGAGCAGGCGTTGTGCCGGGGTGGCTCCGGCACACAGGCACTCAGAGCAGCGAGCGAACCCGCAGTTCCTTGGGCATAGAGAAGGTGATGTTCTCTTCGCGACCCGCCAGTTCCTCGGCACCGGTGGCACCCCAGGCATGCAGCTGCTGGATAACGCCGCGCACCAGCACTTCCGGGGCCGAAGCACCTGCCGTGATACCAATACGCTCGACGCCATCGAACCAGCTGCGCTGCATGTCTTCGGCGCCGTCGATCAGGTACGCCGGAGTTGCCATACGTTCCGCCAACTCACGCAAGCGGTTGGAGTTGGAGCTGTTGGGGCTGCCGACAACCAGGACCACATCGCATTCATCGGCCAGTTGCTTGACCGCGTCCTGTCGGTTTTGAGTGGCGTAGCAGATGTCGTCCTTGCGTGGCCCACCAATGGCCGGGAAGCGGCTGCGCAGCGCGTCGATCACGCGGCTGGTGTCGTCCATCGACAAGGTGGTCTGGGTCACGAATGCCAGGCGCTCGGGGTTCTGCACCTGCAGGTTGGCGACGTCTTTTTCATCTTCCACCAGGTAAATCGCCCCGCCATTGCTGGCGTCGTACTGGCCCATGGTGCCTTCGACTTCCGGGTGGCCGGCATGACCGATCAGGATGCACTCTCGACCGTCACGGCTGTAGCGCGCGACTTCGATATGCACCTTGGTCACCAGCGGACAGGTGGCATCAAAGACTTTGAGGCCACGGCCTGCCGCTTCGGTACGCACAGCCTGGGAAACACCGTGGGCGCTGAAGATGACAATGACGTCGTCCGGCACCTGGTCCAGCTCTTCGACAAAGATGGCGCCACGCGCGCGCAGGTCTTCGACCACGAATTTGTTGTGGACGACTTCGTGGCGCACGTAAATCGGCGGCCCGAAGACTTCCAGGGCGCGGTTGACGATTTCGATCGCCCGGTCCACGCCGGCGCAGAAGCCACGGGGGTTGGCGAGTTTGATTTGCATGCTGTGCCTCGTGTCTTGCAGCCACTTGGGTTCAAGCTAGACGCTAACCCACCTGACAATAGAGATCAAAGGTAGGAGCGGGCTTGCTCGCGAATGCGGTGGGTCAGTAAATAAATCTGTTGACTGACCCACCGCATTCGCGAGCAAGCCCGCTCCCACATTTTTAACCGCGTCGTTGATCAGATCGCTTTAACATCGATGATTTCAACATCAAAGGTCAAGGTTTTACCGGCCAACGGGTGGTTGAAGTCGATGGTCACTTGCGCGTCATCGAAGGTTTTCACCACGCCAGGCAGTTCGGTATTCGCCGCATCGTTGAAGATCACCAACAGGCCTTCCGACAGGTCCATGTCCTGGAACTGCGAGCGCGGGATGATCTGCACATTTTGCGGGTTGGGCTGGCCAAAGGCGTTTTCCGGCAGGATCTGCAGGGTGCGCTTGTCGCCGGCCTTGAAGCCGAACAGGGCCGCTTCAAAACCCGGCAGCAGGTTGCCATCGCCGACCTTGAAGGTGGCCGGGGCTTTGTCGAACGTGCTGTCGACCGTGTCGCCATTCTCCAGGCGCAGTGCGAAATGCAAAGTGACTTCCGTGTTCTGGCCGATGCGTTGCTCAGCCAATACCTGATCAGTCATTGACGGTCTCTCCGGTTTTCTTGCTTTTGAACATGTCCAACGCCAGCATGATTGCGCCGACGGTGATGGCGCTGTCGGCAAAGTTGAACGCCGGGAAGTACCAGCGGTTCTGCCAATGCACCAGGATAAAGTCGATCACATGGCCAAGGGCGATGCGGTCGTACAGGTTGCCCAACGCGCCGCCCAACACCAGGGCCAAGGCGACAGCCAGCCAGGTGTCATCGCGACCAAGACGCTTGAGCCACACCACCAGCACCGCACTGACCACCACGGCGATCAGGGCGAACAGCCAGCGCTGCCAGCCACCGCCATCAGCCAAAAAGCTGAAAGCGGCGCCGGTGTTGTAGGCCAGGGTCCAGCTGAAGTAATCCGGGATCACCACGATCTGCTGGAACATCTGCAGGGAGCCTTCGAAATGAGCCTTGCTGACCTGGTCAATGACCAGGACCAGCAGACTCAGTACGAGCCAGCCCAGACGTCCGAAACGGCTGGCATCAGGCATAGTGGCGAACCTCACCGGCACCCGAGATGTTGTCGACGCAGCGACCACAGATTTCCGGATGCTCAGGGTTCACGCCGACGTCTTCACGGCAGTGCCAGCAACGGGCGCACTTAGGGAAGGCCGACTTGACCACTTTGAGCTTGAGGCCCGGCACTTCGGTGGCGACCGCGTCCGCCGGGGCCTGGGCGAATGGCGCCAGGCTCGCGGTAGAGGTGATCAGCACGAAGCGCAGTTCGTTGCTCAGCTTGGCCAGGTCAGCGGTCAGGCCTTCCTCGGCGAACAGGGTGACTTCGGCTTGCAGGTTGCCACCGACGGCCTTGGCCGCACGCTGCACTTCCAGCTCCTTGTTCACCGCAACCTTCACGGCCATCACGCCTTCCCAGTACTCGCGACCCAGTTCGAAGTCGGCCGGCAATTCGGTCAGGCCTTCGTACCAGGTGTTGAGCATCACGGACTCGTTACGCTCGCCCGGCAGGTATTCCCACAGTTCGTCGGCGGTAAAGGCCAGGATCGGTGCGATCCAGCGCACCAGCGCCTCACTGATGTGGTACAGCGCGGTCTGCGCCGAGCGGCGCGCCTTGCTGTTGGCGCCGGTGGTGTACTGGCGGTCCTTGATGATGTCGAGGTAGAAACCACCCAGCTCCTGCACGCAGAAGTTGTGGATCTTCGAGTACACGTTCCAGAAGCGGTATTCGCCGTAGTTTTCCTGCAACTCGCGTTGCAGCAACAGGGTACGGTCCACGGCCCAACGGTCCAGGGCGAGCATGTCCTCGGCCGGCAGGATGTCGGTGGCCGGGTTGAAACCGGTCAGGTTCGACAGCAGGAAGCGTGCGGTATTACGGATGCGGCGGTAGGCATCGGCGCTGCGGGCCAGGATCTGGTCCGACACGGCGATTTCGCCCGAATAGTCGGTCGACGCAACCCACAGGCGCATGATGTCGGCGCCCAGGGTGTCGTTGATCTTTTTCGGCTCGATCACGTTCTTCAGCGACTTGGACATCTTGCGGCCCGTCTCGTCGACGGTGAAGCCGTGGGTCAGCAGTTCGCGGTACGGCGCGTGGTTGTCGATGGCGCAACCGGTCAGCAACGACGAGTGGAACCAGCCACGGTGTTGGTCGGAGCCTTCCAGGTACAGGTCGGCACGCGGGCCGGTCTCGTGACCCATCGGGTGCGAACCACGCAGCACGTGCCAGTGGGTAGTACCCGAGTCGAACCACACGTCGAGGGTGTCGCTGATCTTGTCGTACTGCGGCGCTTCATCGCCCAGCAGTTCGGCGGCGTCCAGCTTGAACCAGGCTTCGATGCCTTCCTGTTCAACGCGCTGGGCCACTTCTTCCATCAGTTCGACGGTACGTGGGTGCAGCTCGCCGCTTTCCTTGTTCAGGAAGAACGGGATCGGCACGCCCCAGTTACGCTGACGGGAGATGCACCAGTCCGGACGGTTGGCGATCATCGAGTGCAGGCGCGCCTGGCCCCAGGCCGGGACGAACTGGGTGTCCTCGATGGCTTTGAGCGAGCGGACACGCAGGGTGTCGCCGCTGGTGGGCTCTTTGTCCATGCCGATGAACCACTGCGCGGTGGCGCGGTAGATCAGCGGGGTCTTGTGGCGCCAGCAGTGCATGTAGCTGTGCTGGATGGCGGCGGTTTGCATCAGCGCACCGACTTCACGCAGTTTTTCGATGATCGGCTGATCGGCCTTGAAGATGAACTGGCCGCCGAAGAACTCCAGCGACGGCACGTACACGCCGTTGCTTTGCACCGGGTTGATGATGTCGTCGTTGACCAGGCCGTACTTCTTGCAGATCACAAAGTCGTCTACGCCATAGGCAGGCGAGCAGTGAACGATACCGGTGCCCGAACCCAGCTCAACGTAGTCAGCCAGGTACACCGGCGACAGGCGGTCATAGAACGGGTGACGGAAGTTGATCAGCTCCAGCGCGCTGCCGGTGGTGGTGGCGATGACCGAACCTTGCAGCTCGTAGCGGGCCAGGCAGGACTCGACCATTTCTTCAGCGAGTACCAGCAGGCGGTCACCAACGTCCACCAGGGCGTAGGTGAATTCCGGGTGCACGTTCAGCGCCTGGTTGGCCGGGATGGTCCACGGGGTGGTGGTCCAGATCACGATAGCAGCCGGCTTGCCCAGGTTTGCCAGGCCAAAGGCCTCGGCCAGCTTGGCGTCGTCGGCGATCGGGAAGGCCACGTCGATGGTCGAGGACTTCTTGTCTTCGTACTCGACTTCGGCTTCAGCCAAGGCCGAACCGCAATCGAAGCACCAGTTCACGGGCTTGAGGCCCTTGAACACGAAACCGCCCTTGACGATCTCGGCCAAGGCACGGATTTCCCCGGCCTCGTTCTTGAAGTTCATGGTCTTGTAGGGGTTGTCCCACTCGCCCAGCACGCCCAGGCGGATGAATTCGGACTTCTGCCCTTCGATCTGCTCGGTGGCGTAGGCACGGCAAAGTTCGCGGGTTTTATCCGCGCCCAGGTTCTTGCCGTAGGTCACTTCGACTTTGTGTTCGATCGGCAGGCCGTGGCAGTCCCAACCCGGCACGTACGGCGCGTCAAAGCCCGAAAGGGTTTTCGAGCGCAGGATCATGTCCTTGAGAATCTTGTTCAGCGCATGACCGATGTGAATCGTGCCGTTGGCATAAGGAGGGCCGTCGTGCAGGACGAATTTCGGACGATCCTTGCCAATTTCGCGCAACTTTCCGTACAGGCCAATACTGTCCCAGCGCTGCAGGATCTGCGGTTCGCGCTGTGGCAGGCCGGCCTTCATTGGGAAGGCGGTGTCCGGAAGGTTTAGCGTGGCTTTATAGTCGGTCATTTAAGGCTCTTCGGTTAGCGATGGGCGCTAGGTGCGGCTAGTGCACGGGCGGCGGCGACATCCGCATTGATCGCCGTTTTCAACGCCTCAAGGGAGGCGAAACGCTGCTCTTCACGCAGCTTCTGGTGGAAAACCACCGTTAAACGCCGGTCATACAGATCACCGGCAAAATCCAGCAGGTGTACTTCCAGGTGGGCCTTGCCATCACCTGCAACCGTGGGCCTGACGCCTATGTTGGCGACTCCGGGCCACGATTGGCCATCGATGTCGACGCTCACCAGGTAGACCCCGGTCAGCGGCACACGACGGCGCTTGAGTTGCACGTTGGCGGTTGGCGTGCCCAATTGGCGCGCCAGCTTCTGGCCGTGCAAGACCCGCCCGGCAATGCGGAACGGGCGACCGAGCAAACGCTCGGCCAAGGCGAAGTCGGCAGCGGCCAGGGCATTACGCACCTGGGTACTGCTCACGCGCAGGCCGTCCAGTTCGACGGTTTGCGCGGCTTCGACGGTAAAACCCTGGTTGACGCCGGCGTGCTGCAGGAAATCGAAATCCCCGACACGGTCGCAACCAAAGCGGAAGTCGTCACCGACCTCCAAATGCTGCACGCCCAGGCCATCGACCAGGATACGATCGACGAACTCGGCGGCGCTCAGGCTTTGCAAACGCTGGTTGAAGGCCAGGCAGAGGACACGGTCCACGCCCTCTTCAGCCAGCAATTGCAGCTTGTCCCGCAGCCGGGCCAGGCGGGCTGGCGCGGTTTCGGGGGTGAAGTATTCCCGCGGCTGTGGCTCGAAAATCACCACGCAGCTGGGCACGCCCAACTCGACCGCGCGTTCGCGCAGCCGAGCCAGGATAGCCTGGTGGCCACGGTGAACACCGTCAAAGTTGCCAATAGTGGCGACGCAGCCCCGATGCTCGGGGCGCAGGTTGTGGAGACCTCGAACCAGCTGCATAACGCGCTTCTTGCTCATAAAGTGGTCGATTATAACCACACCCGGCCCCGGACGACAGGCAACAGCACAGGCCAAATGGATCGAATCGATAAAACAACGGTTTTATCGCGGCAAACTCTCTAACCCAGGGACTTGCGATTGAAATCCCGCAGGCGGAAGCCCTGCAGCAGCAACATCCCGAAGTACACCACCACGCCCGCGACGACCAACACGCCAAGACGCATGAAGCGCTCCAGCATATGGCCTTCATCCCACGCTGGCATGAAGTGCATCAGCCCCAGCAGCACAGCCGACATCATGGCCACCGCCACCAGCAACTTGAGGGCAAACAGGCCCCAGCCTGGCTGCGGCTGGAACATCTGCTGTTTGCGTAATTGGTAAAACAACAGCCCGGCGTTGATGCACGCACCGGCACTGATCGCCAGGGCCAGGCCGGCGTGGGCCAGCGGGCCGATAAACACCAGGTTGAGCAGTTGTGTGACGATCAGCGTGAATATCGCGATTTTCACCGGCGTACGGATGTTCTGCTGGGCATAGAAGCCGGGAGCCAGCACTTTGATCACGATAATGCCAAGCAGGCCGACGGAATAGGCGACCAGCGCGTGCTGGGTCATCAAGGCGTCATGGGCATCGAACTGGCCGTATTGAAACAGCGACACGGTCAACGGTTCGGCCAGGATCCCCAGCGCCAGGGCACATGGCAGCACCAGCACAAAGCACAGGCGCAGCCCCCAATCGAGGATGCGCGAATATTCCTGACGATCCTTGCTGGCATAGGTGCGCGCCAGGGTCGGCAGCAGGATCGTGCCCAACGCCACGCCCAGCACACCGGACGGTAACTCCATCAGACGATCGGCGTAGTACATCCACGACACCGAGCCGGACACCAGCAATGAGGCGAACGCCGTGTTAATGATCAGAGAGATCTGGCTGACCGACACGCCGAGGATCGCCGGCAGCATATTGCGCATCACGCGCCATACGCCGGTGTCCTTGAGGTTCAGGCGCGGCAACACAAGCATGCCGATCTTTTTCAGGTGCGGCAGCTGGTAGAGCAATTGCGCCAGGCCGCCGGCCAGTACGGCCCAGCCCAGGGCCATCACCGGTGGATCGAAATACGGCGTGAGGAACAGCGCGAAGATGATCATGCTGACGTTCAGCAGGGTCGGCACGAAGGCCGGCACCGAGAAACGGTTCCAGGTATTGAGGATCGCACCGGCCAGGGATGACAGGGAGATCAGCAATATATAAGGAAAGGTCACCCGCAGCAGGTCGGTGGTCAGCGCAAATTTTTCCGGCGTATTGGCAAAACCGGGCGCCGTCGCCCAGATCACCCAGGGGGCGGCGAGCATGCCGAGGACGGTCACCAGCATCAAAACAAGGGTCAACAGGCCTGAGACGTAGGCAATAAAGGTGCGGGTGGCTTCTTCGCCCTGCTGGGTCTTGTATTCGGCCAGGATCGGCACGAAGGCCTGGGAAAACGCGCCTTCGGCAAAGATCCGCCGTAGCAGGTTGGGCAGTTTAAAGGCAATAAAGAAGGCATCCGTGGCCATGCTGGCGCCGAAAATACGCGCCAGCAGCGTGTCGCGTACAAACCCCAGAACCCGGGAGATCATCGTGATAGAGCTGACGGCGGCCAACGATTTGAGCAGATTCATTGAAAGAGTTTGCGCCTTTAGATAAAGAGCAGGCGAACAAAGCGCCTACTTATGCGATACTGCGCGCCTGCAACAGCACAGAGCCAAAGCTCGCGAGTTTACAGGTCAAGCGCCGGAAATAAATCACCCGCCTCTTCAGATCGACCACTCAGCAGTTCGCATCAGCCGCCCTTGACAACACATCAAGTCATCGGCATGATTCGCGGCCTATTTTGTTTGCTATTTCCTAAAAAGTCTTTCGAGGAGCTCGACGGTGGCCAACACACCTTCCGCCAAAAAACGTGCAAAACAGGCTGAGAAGCGTCGCAGCCACAACGCCAGCCTGCGTTCCATGGTTCGTACCTACATCAAGAATGTAGTTAAAGCCATCGACACCAAAGACGCTGAAAAAGCTCAAGCAGCTTACGTTCTGGCTGTGCCTGTTATCGACCGTATGGCCGATAAAGGCATCATCCACAAGAACAAGGCCGCTCGTCATAAGAGCCGCCTGAATGGCCACATCAAGGCTTTGAGCGTTCCTGCTGCTGCCTAAGTGGTAACAACTGCAACGCGACCCAGGTTGCGAAACAGTTAAGAAATGCCCCGTACCGAAAGGTCCGGGGCATTTTTGTTTGTGCCTCATATTCAGGAACACAGATCAAAATGTGTGGGCTTGCTCGCGAATGCGGTGTATCAGTTGATGCATGTGCTGACTGACCCGCCGCATTCGCGAGCAAGCCCGCTCCCACATTTGAAACCCGTACATTCTTTGGGCACAAAAAAACGCCCCGAACCAGTCGGGGCGTTTTTGTTAGCAACTGATTACTACATCAATCAGTGCTGGTGACCGCCTTCACCGTGGACGTGGCCGTGGGCCACTTCTTCCTGGGAAGCGTCGCGGATGGCAACGATCTTCACTTGGAAGTTCAGGCGCTGGCCAGCCAGGGGGTGGTTGCCGTCGACGGTCACGTCGTCGCCGTCCAGATCACGGATGGTCACGATCTGCATTTGGCCGTCTGGCGCGGAAGCGTGGAACTGCATACCCACTTCCAGCTCGTCAACGCCTTCGAACATGCTGCGGCTCAGGGTGCTGACCAATTCGGCCGAGTACTCACCGTAGGCATCTTCAGGTTCTACGGCAACGGTCAGCTCATCACCGACGTTCTTGCCTTCCAGAGCCTTTTCCAGGCCTGGGATGATGTTACCTGCGCCTTGCAGGTAGACCAGCGGCGCGCCGCCGGCGGAGCTGTCGATGACCTCACCAGCGTCGTTGGTCAGGGTATAGTCGATGGAGACAGCCTTGTTAGCGGCGATCGTCATGGGGCGAGACCTTTTGCATAAGAATGAAGAACGGACAAGTCTAAACAAGGATTTGCCCGAAAGCGAACAGAACCCGGACAGACGGGGTCGCACAAGCGACTCGACGGTCACCGGTTTTCATCTGGACGACGACCAGCACTGGGTCGCCGAGCTGTCCTGCGGCCACACCCAGCACCTGCGCCACCAGCCACCCTGGCAGTCCCGCGCCTGGGTACTCGACCCCGCGCAACGCCTTGAAAAAATAGGCCAGCCCTTTGCCTGCGGGTGGTGTGCGCAAGCACACGAATAACGATAACCTTGGCGCCTGATTCCCGGTAGACGTTCAACCATAGAACCTCACCGAAGCCATGCACCTTCAGAGAATTCGCATGCAGACTTTTTTTATCGCGCCCACCGATTTTGGTGTGGGTCTGACCTCCATCAGCCTTGGGCTGGTGCGCACCCTTGAGCGGGCCGGGCTGAAAGTCGGGTTCTTCAAGCCGATTGCCCAACCACACCCCGGCGATACTGGCCCTGAACGCTCCACCGAGCTGGTGGCGCGCACCCATGGCCTCAAGCCGCCACAGCCCCTGGGCCTGGCCCATGTAGAGCGCATGCTCGGCGACGGCCAGCTCGACGAACTGCTCGAAGAAATCATCACGCTGTACCAGCAAGCCGCCGTGGGCAAGGACGTGCTGATCGTCGAAGGTATGGTGCCGACCCGCAGCGCCAGCTATGCGGCGCGGGTCAACCTGCACCTGGCCAAGAGCCTGGATGCGGAGGTGATCCTGGTCTCGGCCCCGGAAAACGAAGTGCTCACCGAACTCTCCGGCCGCGTGGAATTGCAGGCCCAACTGTTCGGCGGCCCAAAAGACCCGAAAGTCCTCGGCGTGATCCTCAACAAAGTGCGCACCGACGAAAGCATGGAAGCCTTCGCGGCGCGCCTCAAAGAGCATTCGCCCCTGTTGCGCAGCGGTGATTTCCGCCTGCTCGGCTGCATTCCCTACCAGCCCGAACTCAACGCCCCGCGCACCCGTGACGTGGCCGACCTGATGGGCGCGCAGATTCTCAACGCCGGCGACTACGAAACCCGGCGCATGACCAAGATCATCATCTGCGCCCGTACCATGCGTAACACCGTGGAGCTGCTCAAGCCTGGCGTACTGGTGGTAACCCCCGGCGACCGCGACGACATCATCCTCGCCGTCAGCCTCGCCGCGATCAACGGCGTGCCCCTGGCCGGCCTGTTGCTGACCAGCGACACCCTGCCCGACCCGCGCATCATGGAGTTGTGCCGTGGCGCGTTCCAGGCCGGGCTGCCGGTGTTGTCGGTGAGCACCGGTTCCTACGACACCGCCAACCAGCTCAACAGCCTCAACAAGGAAATCCCGATTGATGACCGCGAACGCGCGGAGATCATCACCGATTTCGTCGCCAGCCATCTGGATGCGCGCTGGCTGCATCAGCGTTGCGGCACGCCACGGGAAATGCGCCTGTCGCCGGCGGTGTTCCGCTACCAGCTGATCCAGCGCGCCCAGGCCGCCAACAAACGCATTGTATTGCCCGAAGGCAGCGAGCCGCTGACCGTGCAAGCCGCCGCGATCTGTCAGGCGCGGGGCATTGCGCGCTGCGTGCTGCTGGCCAAACCGGCAGACGTGGAAGCGGTCGCCCGCGCCCAGGGCATCGAATTGCCCGAAGGCCTGGAGATTCTCGACCCGGACCTGATCCGCCAACGCTACGTCGAGCCGATGGTCGCGCTGCGCAAGAGCAAGAGCCTCAACGCGCCGATGGCCGAGCAGCAGCTGGAAGACACTGTGGTGATCGCCACCATGATGCTTGCGCTGGACGAAGTGGACGGCCTGGTTTCCGGCGTCATCCACTCCACCGCCAACACCATCCGCCCTGCCCTGCAGTTGATCAAGACCGCTCCCGGCTGCACGCTGGTGTCGTCGGTGTTCTTCATGCTGTTCCCCGAGCAGGTGCTGGTATACGGCGACTGCGTGATGAACCCACACCCAAGCGCCGCCGAATTGGCGGAGATCGCGTTGCAAAGTGCCGACTCGGCGGCGGCATTCGGCATCACGCCACGCGTGGCGATGATCAGCTATTCCAGCGGCGACTCGGCCAGCGGCGAGGAAGTGGAGAAAGTCCGCGAAGCCACCCTGCTCGCCCACGAACAGCAAAGCTCGTTGCTGATCGACGGGCCGCTGCAATACGACGCCGCCGCCAACGAAAACGTCGCGCGGCAACTGGCACCCAACAGCCAGGTCGCCGGCAAGGCCACCGTATTCGTGTTCCCCGACCTCAACACCGGCAACACCACGCACAAAGCCGTGCAGCGCAGCGCCGATTGCGTGAGCCTGGGGCCGATGCTCCAGGGCCTGCGCAAACCGGTCAACGACCTACCGCGCGGCGCCCAGGTAGACGATATCGTGTACACCATCGCGCTCACTGCGATCCAAGCCGCCAACCGACCTATGGATATCTAAATGCTGGATTTTCTACCTGCCGCCGTGCGCGGGGTGATCGCTTCGTTGTTGTTGGCACTGAACACGATCCTGCTGTGTTCATTCCTGTTCATCGTGGCGCTGTTCAAGGCATTGCCGTTTGCCAAGCGCTTCAGTGAATGGCTGATGAACCACACCCATGAGGCCTGGGTGACCAACAACAAAGGCTGGATGAACCTGGTGCGGCGCACGCGCTGGCACCTCACCGGCCTTGAGGGGCTGGACTATCAGCACTCGTACCTGGTGACCAGCAACCACCAGAGCTGGGTCGACATCATGGTGCTGCAATACGTGCTGAACCGGCGGATTCGTCCGCTGAAGTTCTTCCTGAAACAGGAGCTGATCTGGGTGCCGGTGATTGGCCTGGCATGGTGGGCGCTGGGCTTTCCGTTCATGAAGCGCTACACCAAGGCCTACCTGGAAAAACACCCGGAAAAGAAAGGCAAGGACCTGGAAACCACCCGCAAGACCTGTGCGAAGTTTCGCGACAACCCAGTGGGCATTTTCAACTTCGCCGAAGGCACACGGTTTACCCCGGGCAAGCATGCGCAGCAAAAGTCGCCGTTCCGTTATCTGCTCAAGCCTAAAGCCGGTGGCATTGCGTTTGTGCTGGATGCCATGGGTGAGCAGTTGAAGTCACTGGTCAATGTGACCATTCACTACCCCGCCGGTCGCCCTGGGTATTGGGACTTGCTATGCGGGAATGTGCAGGATGTGGTGGTGCAGTTCGAAGAAGTGCAGATCCCGGCCGCGTTCATTGGCAAGAATTATGAGCAGGATGGGGAGTACCGGACGGCGTTCCAGGGTTGGATCAACCGGTTGTGGGAAGACAAGGATGCATTACTGGAAAAGCTGCATACCCAGTACCCCCGATAAGAGATGAAAAAGCCCGCCATCGATCACTCGATGGCGGGCTTTTTTGTGGCTGCGATCCTTAGATCGCGCCGCGCTGACGCAGCAGCTCCAGCACTTGCTTGACGCTTTCTTCCAACGACAAGGCCTGGGTGTCGATCACCAGGTCGGCGTTCAACGGCACGTCGTACGGGAAGGACTCGCCAGGGATGTTATCCCCACCGGCCGCGTACAAACCTTGCGGATCACGCTCGGCGCACACCAACGGCGACGCTTGCACGTAGACGGTCAGCAAACGATCGCTGCCGATCAGCGCCTTGGCCTGTTCACGGCCTTCGGCATCTGGCGCCACAAACGCGGCGAGGGTCAGCAGGCCCGCTTCGTTGAACTGACGCGCCACGTGGGCGGCACGACGCCAGTTCTCGGTACGGCCGGCACGGTCCTGCGGCAAGCCTTTGTTCAGGTCGTGACGCAGGTTCTGGCCATCCAGCACGAACACCGCACGGCCCATGTCGAAGAGTTTGCGCTCAACCGCGTAGGCCAAGGTGCTCTTGCCCGCGCCCGACAGGCCACTGAACAACACGGTGGCCGGTTGTTGGCCAAAGCGCAGCGCGCGTTCTTCGGTGGCCACGTGGGCCAGCTTGCCGTGTTGCGCCGAGCTGCCGTGGGTGACCGGCGGCGCAATGATCATGCCTGCCGCCACGGTGCCGTTGGTCAACCGGTCGATAACAATGAACGCGCCAGTGGTGCGGTTGCTGTCGTAACCGTCCAGGGCGATGGCGGCGTCGAGGCTGACCTTGACCCGGCCAATTTCGTTCAGTTGCAGCGAACTCGCCGGACCTTCGGCCAGGGTGTTCACATCCACGCGGTGCACGATGCTGGTGATGGAACCCGGCACGTAGCTGGTGGCGCGCTTGATGTCGTATTTCTTGCCCGGCAGCATCGGCTCTTCGGCCATCCACACCAGCATGGCGTCGAAGGCGTCGGTCACTTGCGGCACGTTGTCGGCATGCACCAGCAGGTCGCCACGGGAGATGTCGATCTCGTCTTCCATGGTCAGGGTCACGGCCTGGCCCGGGCCGGCGTGTTCCAACTCACCTTCAAAGGTAACGATGGATTTGACGCGGCTGCTCTTGCCCGACGGCAGCACCACGACTTCGTCGCCTTTGTGCACGATGCCGCTGGCCAGGGTGCCAGCGAAACCGCGGAAGTTCAGGTTCGGACGGTTCACGTACTGCACCGGGAAACGCAAGTCGGTGTAGTTGCGGTCGTTGGCGATCTCGACGGTTTCGAGGATCTCCATCAGCGACTGCCCGGTATACCAAGGCGAACGCTCGCTCTTGTTCACCACGTTGTCGCCCTTGAGCGCCGACATCGGCACAAAGGCCAGGGTGCTCGGTTTGAACGCGATACCGTCGGCGAACTTCAGGTAATCGGCCTTGATCTGCTCGAATACGCTCTGGTCGAAGCCGTTGATGTCCATCTTGTTGACGGCCACCACGATGTGCTTGATGCCCAGCAACGAGGCGATGAAGCTGTGGCGACGGGTCTGGGTCTGCACGCCATAACGTGCGTCAATCAGGATGATCGCCAGGTCACAGGTGGAGGCACCGGTGGCCATGTTGCGGGTGTACTGCTCATGGCCGGGGGTGTCGGCGATGATGAATTTGCGTTTTGCGGTGGAGAAGTAGCGGTAGGCCACATCGATGGTGATGCCTTGCTCACGCTCGGCCTGCAGGCCGTCGACCAGCAACGCCAGGTCGATATCATCGCCGGTGGTGCCGGACTTCTTCGAATCGCGGGTGATGGCTTCCAGGTGATCTTCGTAGATCATCTTGGAGTCGTGCAGCAGGCGCCCGATCAGGGTGCTCTTGCCGTCGTCGACGTTGCCGCAGGTCAGGAAGCGCAACATTTCCTTGCGCTCGTGCTGGCCCAGGTAGGCGAGGATGTCCTCGCTGATCAAATCAGATTGATGCGACATGACAGCCCCTTAGAAATAGCCTTGACGTTTTTTATCTTCCATCGAGCCTGCACCATCGTGGTCGATGACACGGCCCTGGCGCTCGGAAGTTCGCGTCAGGAGCATTTCCTGAATGATGTCCGTCAGCGTCTCGGCTTCGGACTCCACCGCGCCCGTCAACGGGTAGCAGCCAAGGGTACGGAAACGTACTTTCTTTTTGACGATTCGGGCTTTGTCTTCGTCGGACAGGTGCTCGAGGATGCGGTCGTCGTCGATCATGATCAACGTGCCGTTCTTCTCGATCACTTCACGCTCGGCGGCGAAGTACAGCGGCACGATCGGGATGCCTTCCAGGTAGATGTACTGCCAGATGTCCAGCTCGGTCCAGTTGGACAGCGGGAACACACGGATCGACTCGCCCTTGTTGACGTTGCCGTTATAAACGTTCCACAGCTCGGGACGCTGGTTTTTCGGGTCCCAGCGGTGCTTGCTGTCGCGGAATGAGTACACGCGCTCTTTGGCGCGGGACTTCTCTTCATCGCGACGGGCACCGCCGAAAGCGGCGTCGAAACCATGTTTGTCCAACGCCTGCTTGAGGCCTTCGGTCTTCATGATGTCGGTGTGCTTGGCGCTGCCGTGGGTGAAGGGGTTGATGCCCTGCGCCACGCCGTCCGGGTTCACGTGGGTGATCAAGTCCAGGCCCAGCTCCTCGACCATCTTGTCGCGGAACTTGTACATCTCCTGGAACTTCCAGCGGGTGTCGACGTGCATCACCGGGAACGGCAGCTTGCCCGGGAAGAAGGCCTTGCGTGCCAGGTGCAGCATCACGGCGGAGTCTTTACCGATCGAGTAGAGCATCACCGGGTTGTCGAACTCGGCGGCGACCTCGCGGATGATGTGGATGCTTTCCGCCTCCAGCTGTTTCAGATGCGTCAGTTTGTCGACCATGGTTACTCACGGAAAAACGATCTTATGGACGGCCAGCGGGCCGTGTTCGAGCGGGGCATGCTAGCACAGCACCTGCTTCTATTCAGGGAGCCATCTAGATCGAAACGGTATATGAATATGCCCCCAGGTTTGGCCCTCAAATTGGGTTGGGACAATCGATGAACAGATGCTCCAGGGCAAAGCGCCGCGCCAGGTAATCGCCCAGGGCCTGTACGCCGTAGCGTTCGGTGGCGTGGTGGCCGGCGGCGATGAAGCTGATGTCGTTTTCGCGGGCGCTGTGAAAAGTTTGCTCGGAGGCTTCGCCGCTCAGGTACAGGTCGACGCCGGCGGCGATCGCCTGATCGATGTAGCCCTGCCCACCGCCGGTGCACCAGCCGACACGGCGGATCATGTCGCTGCCTTCGATCAGCAGCGGTTCGCGGCCCATGACTTCCTGCACACGGCGCGCGAAATCACGGGGCGACAAGGGCTCGGCGAGGGAGCCGACCAGGCCGACGATCTTGGGGTTGCTCGGGTCCAGCGGGCCTTCGACGGTGATGTCGAGTTGACGGGCGAGTTGCACGTTGTTGCCGACGTCGGGGTGCAGGTCCAACGGCAGGTGGTAGGCCAACAGGCTGATGTCGTGCTTGAGCAGGGTCTTGAGGCGACGCTGCTTCATGCCGGTGATGCAGGGGTTTTCGCCTTTCCAGAAGTAGCCGTGGTGCACCAGGATCAAATCGGCCTGGGCTTCGACGGCCGCGTCCAGCAGGGCTTGGCTTGCGGTCACGCCACTGACGATGCGCATCACTTGCGGGCGGCCTTCGACCTGCAGGCCATTGGGGCAATAATCGGCAATTTTGGCACTGCCGAGGTAGCGGTCCGCTTCCTCGACGAGGGTGGTAAGGGGGACGGCCATAAAAGACTCCTAAATATCCCGTTCGCAGGCGTCACAGCCTCGTATAATGCGCGACATTATGGGCGCTCTCTCGCCCCCTGCAACCTGTCAGGACTTACTTGATGCTCAAGGCGCTGCGTTTTTTTGGATGGCCATTGTTGGCTGGCGTGCTGATCGCGATGCTGATTATTCAGCGTTACCCCGAGCTGGTGGGCCTGCCCAGCCTGGATGTGAACCTGCAACAGGCGCCACAGACCAGCGCGGTGGTGCAAGGCCCGGTGACCTATGCCGACGCGGTCACCATCGCCGCCCCGGCGGTGGTCAACCTGTACACGACCAAGGTCATCAACAAACCGGCGCACCCGCTGTTTGAAGACCCGCAGTTTCGCCGCTATTTCGGTGACAACGGGCCCAAGCAGCGGCGCATGGAGTCCAGCCTGGGTTCCGGGGTGATCATGAGCCCCGAAGGCTACATCCTCACCAACAACCACGTGACCACCGGCGCCGACCAGATTGTAGTGGCCCTGCGCGACGGTCGCGAAACCCTGGCCCGCGTGGTGGGCAGCGACCCGGAAACCGACCTCGCAGTCCTGAAGATCGACCTCAAGAGCCTGCCTTCGATCACCCTCGGTCGTTCCGACGGTTTGCGCGTCGGTGATGTGGCACTGGCCATCGGCAACCCGTTCGGCGTGGGCCAGACTGTGACCATGGGCATCATCAGCGCCACCGGGCGTAACCAGCTGGGCCTTAACAGCTACGAAGATTTCATCCAGACCGACGCCGCGATCAACCCGGGCAACTCCGGCGGTGCGCTGGTGGATGCCAATGGCAACCTGACCGGTATCAACACGGCGATTTTCTCCAAGTCCGGCGGCTCCCAGGGCATCGGCTTTGCGATCCCGGTGAAGCTGGCGATGGAAGTGATGAAGTCGATCATCGAGCACGGCCAGGTAATCCGCGGCTGGTTGGGGATTGAAGTGCAACCGTTGACCAAGGAGCTGGCCGAGTCGTTTGGCTTGACCGGACGCCCAGGCATCGTGGTCGCTGGGATCTTCCGCGACGGCCCGGCGCAGAAAGCCGGCCTGCAACTGGGGGATGTGATCCTCAGCATCAATGGCGAACCGGCGGGTGATGGCCGTAAGTCGATGAACCAGGTAGCGCGGATCAAGCCGACCGACAAGGTGGCGATCCAGGTGATGCGCAATGGTAAGGAGATCAAGTTGCTGGCGGAAATCGGTTTGCGTCCGCCGCCGGCGCCGGTCAAAGAAGAGGAGTAAAACGCCTCGTCCTGGTGCCCGTTCGTGGGCACCTGTAAGTTGATGTTTCAAAGCAATCCATTCTCATTGGTCATGTTATATTGTTTCAATATCGCTATTGGAACGCTCTATCATGCCGTCTCGAAGAATCGCCCCCTTGGCTGGACTGGCCTTGGGTTTGCTGCTCGACCCCGCCTACGCCGAAGACAACACCCTGGAACTCGACACCATCAGCGTCACCACCGGCGCCTATGAGTCCGCCACCGGCCCCGTCAAAGGCTATCGCGCCACCCGCTCGGCCAGCGCGACAAAGACCGACACCGCGATTCGTGACATCCCGCAATCTATCAGCGTAATTCCCGCCACGGTGCTCAAAGACCTGGGCAGCACCAACGTGGAACGCGCCCTGGAATTTGCCGGTGGCGTGTCCAAGCAGAACAACTTCGGTGGCCTGACCCTCTACGAATACAGCGTGCGCGGCTTCACCACGTCGGAGTTCTATCAGGACGGCTTCAGCGCCAACCGTGGCTACCCGAGCACACCGGACGCGGCGAACATCGAACGCATCGAAGTGCTCAAGGGCCCCGCCGCCAGCCTGTACGGGCGTGGCGATCCGGGCGGCACGGTGAACATCGTCACCAAGAAGCCCCAGCCTGAAGCGTTCACCACTCTGCAAACCAGCGCCGGCAGTTGGGACCGTTATCGCACCGCCGTGGACGTCAACACCCCGTTGGACAGCGAAGGCAAGGTGCTGACCCGAGTCAACCTGGCGGTGGAAGACAACCACAGCTTCCGCGACCACGTGCAGAGCAAGCGGGTATTCGTCGCGCCTTCGTTCAGTTGGCAACTGGACCCGGACACCAGCCTGCTGGTGGAAAGCGAATTCGTGCGCCACAGCTCCACTTTCGACCGTGGCATCGTCGACGCTCCCGACGTATCCCGCTCCACCTTCCTCGGCGAGCCCAACGATGGCGATATCGACAACCACAACAACCGCCTTCAGGCGACCCTCGAACACCACCTCAACGACGCCTGGAAACTGCGCCTGGCCAGCCACTACAAGCAAGGCAGCCTCTGGGGTGACGCCTCGGAAAACCGCGCACTGAACGCCGACGGCCATACGATCAACCGCCGCTACCGCGAACGCTCAATGGGCTGGCACGACAGCATTACCCAGCTGGAGCTGCGCGGCCTGTTCGACATCGGCAGCTGGCAACACGAACTGCTGGTCGGCACCGAATACGAGGACTACCGCAAGAAGGAGCGCGTGACCGCTATCGCCGGCAGCCCGTACGCCATCGATATCTACCGCCCGGTCTACGGCCAGCCCAAACCCAGCGGCGCGCGCTCCGGCACCGACTTCTTCGAACAGACCAAAAGCCACGCGCTGAACCTGCAGGACCAGATCATCTTCACCGACCGCCTGCGCGGTATGGTCGGTGCGCGCTTCGAGCATTTCGAGCAGAGCATCGACGACTTCACCCGCAACCACGCCAAGAGCAAGCAGACCCACGACGCCTTTACCCAACGCGCCGGCCTGCTCTATCAGCTCACACCGCAGGTTGGGCTGTTCGCCAACGCCTCCACATCGTTCAAGCCCAACAGCGGCCTGGACGCCAACAACAAGTCCTTCAAGCCAGAAGAAGGCGTGGGCTATGAAGTGGGGATCAAGAGCGAGCTGTTCGACGATCGCCTCAGCGCCACCCTCGCCGCGTTCCATATCGAAAAGGAAAATGTGCTGACCCTGGACCCGGCCACCAACCTCAACCGCGCCGTGGGCAAGGCGCGCAGCCAGGGTTTTGACCTGCAACTGACCGGGCAAGTGAGCGATGCCGTACGGGTGATTGGCGCGTTTGCCTATATTGATGCTGAAGTGACCAAAGGCGAGAAAGCGATTCCGGCCGGCAGCCGCATCCTTGGCGTGGCCAAGCGCAGCGGCAGTCTTTTGGGCGTGTATGAGTTTCAGGATGGCGCGTTGCGCGGCTCGGACCTGGGCGCGGCGTTCACGTATGTGGGCGATCGTTCCGGTGAGGCCGGCACGCAGTTTGAGCTGCCGGCCTATCACACGGTCGATCTGCTGGCGCATTACAAGGCCACGGAGAACGTCACCGTGGGCCTGAACCTCAACAACCTGTTTGATGAGAAGTACTACGAGCGGTCCTACAGCAACTATTGGATCAACCCCGGTGAGCCGCGCAATCTCACGGTCAGCCTGACCCTCAACCTGTAATGCGGTAAAAACTGTGGGAGCGGGCTTGCTCGCGAATGCGGTGCTTCAGTCACTGATTACTTGACTGATCCACCGCATTCGCGAGCAAGCCCGCTCCCACAGTTTGATCTTCACTGGGTTCGGCTACAGCGTTGTCGGCGCCCGCTCGCACAAGGTATTGAGCGCCTTCGCCCACCGCGGATCATCATTCAGACACGGCACCAGCACCAATTCCTCGCCCCCGGCTTCGCGGAACTGCTCCAACCCGCGATCGCCGATTTCCTCCAGCGTTTCGATGCAGTCGGCAACGAACGCCGGGCACATCACCAGCAGCTTTTTCACGCCTTGCTGGGCCAGGGTTTCCAGGCGCGCTTCGGTGTAGGGTTCGATCCATTTGGCCCGGCCCAGGCGCGATTGGAAGGCCACTGACCATTTATCCTCCGGCAGGCCCATGCGCGCGGCGAAATCCCGCGCGACGCTGAAGCACTGCCCGCGATAACAGGTGGCGCGCACTTCGGGGGGCGCGTTCACGCAGCAATCGGTGGCGCCATCAAAGGTATGCCCAGGGTTGAGTTTTTGCAGATGGCGTTCCGGCAGGCCATGGAAGCTGAACATCAGATGATCGTAGTCCTGCTGCAAATGCGGCTTGGCACTGGCCACCAGGGCGTCGAGGTATTCGGGTTGATCGTAGAACGGTTGCAGGGTGGCGAATTGCAGGTCGAGTTTTTTCTCTCGCACCACACGCCGTGCTTCTTCCACCACCGTGGTCACGGTGCTGTCAGCAAACTGCGGGTAAAGCGGCGCCAGGGTGACCTTGCGGATGCCTTGGGCAGCAAGGCGCGTCAGCACGCTTTCAATGGACGGCTCGCCGTAGCGCATCGCCAACTCCACCGGGCCTTGGGTCCACTGCGAAGTCATCTGCTGCTGCAAACGGCGGCTGAGTACCACCAACGGCGAACCTTCATCCCACCAGATGGACGCGTAGGCGTGAGCCGACTGCTCAGGGCGCTTGATCAGGATCAGCGACACCAGCAAGCGTCGCACCGGCCACGGCAGGTCGATCACATAAGGGTCCATCAGGAACTGATTGAGGTAACTGCGCACATCGGCCACCGAAGTGGACTTTGGCGAGCCCAGGTTGACCAGTAACAACGTGTGATCCGTCATGCAACATCCTATCTCTAGAGGCGGCTGGACAAGTCATCCAAGGCCGCACGCAACTCAGTGAACTGGAAAGTGAAACCAGCGGCCAGCAAGCGCTCGGGCACCGCCTTCTGCCCACCCAGCAACAGGCCGGACAACTCGCCCAGGCCCACCTTCAATGCAAAGGCCGGCATCGGCATGAACGCCGGACGGTGCAATACCTGGCCCAGGGTTTTCGCAAACTCGCGATTGCGCACCGGGTGTGGCGCGCAGGCATTATAAGGACCACGGGCATCCGGCTTGTGCAGAAGAAAATCAATCAGGGCGATTTGATCTTGGATATGCACCCACGGCATCCACTGCCGACCATTGCCAATCGGCCCGCCCAGCGCCAGTTTGAAGGGCAGTAACAGCCGCGACAAAAAGCCGCCCTCGGCTGCCAGCACCAGGCCGGTCCGCACCAACACCACGCGAATGCCCAAGGCTTCGGCGCGCTGAGCGGTTTCTTCCCAGGCAATGCACAGCTGACTGGGGAAATCGTCCTGCACCGGGCCGCTGGCTTCGGTCAATTCCCGCTCACCGCCGTCGCCGTACCAGCCGACCGCTGAACCGGAAATCAACACCGCTGGTTTTTGCTCCAGACTTTCAAGCCATGCCAGCAAGGTTTCAGTCAGGCTGATGCGACTGCTCCACAACAACGCCTTGCGCTTGTGGGTCCAGGGGCGATCAGCAATGGGCGCGCCGGCCAGGTTAATGACCGCATCCACCGGGCCGATCACCTGTTGCAGGTGTTCGACGCCTGCGACTTGAGCGCCGCATCGCTTGGCGACCTGTTCCGGCTGACGACTCCACACGGTCAGCCGATGCCCCTGCGCAAGCCAGTGTTGGCAGAGTTGGCGGCCGATCAGGCCAGTACCGCCGGTCAGCAAAATGTGCATGGGATCTTCCTCATGTAACGTTCGCCGCCCCTCACTGGTCTATTTTATAAGCAGCGAGCGTAACGTTGGATTAAGCCTCTGCTTTAACAATAGGTCACGCCGTAAGAACAGGTAAGCCAAAACTTATACCAAAAAACAATATTGTACAGCTATTGGTGTCGGCGTAGTCTGTACCCAACGGTAAAACGAGGCCTCCCATGACTGTTCCCATCGCGATCATCGGCACCGGCATCGCCGGTCTCTCCGCCGCCCGTGCGTTACGAGACGCGGGGCACGTTGTACAACTCTTCGATAAGAGCCGCGGCAGTGGTGGCCGCATGTCCAGCAAGCGCAGCGATGCCGGTTCCCTGGACATGGGCGCACAATACTTCACCGCACGCGACCGGCGCTTCGTCAACGAAGTGCAACGCTGGCAAAGCAATGGCTGGGCCGAGCAATGGAAACCCCAGCTGTACAACTTCAAGTCTGGCAAGCTGACGCCCTCCCCCGATGAACAGATCCGCTGGGTCGGCACGCCGCGCATGAGCGCGATCACCCGCGCCCTGCTCGACGACCTGCCGGTGGCGTTCGGTTGCCGCATCACCGAGGTGTTCCAGGGCAAGCAACACTGGAACCTGCTGGATGCCGACGGCGAAAACCACGGCCCATTCAGCCACGTGATCATCGCCACCCCAGCGCCCCAGGCCACCGCCCTGCTGGCCGCCGCGCCCAAGCTGGCCAGTGCTGCCGCCGGCGTGAAAATGGACCCGACCTGGGCCATCGCCCTGGCGTTCGACAAGCCCCTGGATACGCCGATGGAGGGCTGTTTCGTGCAAGACAGTCCCCTTGATTGGCTCGCGCGCAACCGCAGCAAACCGGGACGCGACACCCACCTCGACACCTGGGTATTGCACGCCACCAGCACGTGGAGCAAGGCCCACCTGGACCTGCCCAAGGAGGCGGTGATCGAGCACCTGCACGGCGCCTTCGCCGAATTGCTGCACAGCGCCATGCCCGCGCCGTCGTTCAGCCTGGCGCACCGCTGGCTCTATGCGCGACCGTCCAGCAGCCACGAATTCGGCGTGCTCGCCGATGCCGACCTGGGCTTGTACGTGTGTGGCGACTGGTGCCTATCGGGCCGGGTCGAAGGGGCATGGCTCAGTGGCCAGGAAGCCGCGCGACGCTTGATCGAACACCTGCAATGAACCGCATCAATCCGGCTAAATTGCTGCTGTCGAAATGGACAGCAGCTCGTCCTCGCAACAAAGAAAAACACTTCTTGGTCACCGAATTGTTTCGGGATGAAGAGGGCGTGGTGCTGGAAATCGAGCTGCAAGCCGTCATGACCCGACGCGCCGAACGCTTCACCTGGCAAACCCTGCAAAATGCCGACGCCTGGAAAATCGGCTGGAAATAGCCGACCCGCAAAAACTTGTACAAATAATTTGACTTGTACAGCATCGAATCTATGATGAGATTTAGTTGTACAAGATTTAAGCCTTGTACAGGAATCTTGCAGAGGTTCGTTTATGTCCAGCACCTCCAAACCAAAGATCGCCATCAGCGCCTGCCTCCTGGGCGAGAACGTGCGCTTCAACGGCGGCCATAAACAATCCCTGCTGTGCAGCCAGACCCTAGCCGACTATTTTGACTTTGTGCCGCTGTGCCCCGAGGTCGCTATCGGTCTGGGCATTCCCCGCGAACCGATCCGCCTGGTGGGTGACCCGGCCCACCCGCAAGCCGTCGGCACGGTACACCGCGAACTGAACGTCACCCAGCCACTGGACGATTACGGCCAGCAGATGGCGTCGCAACACACCGACCTGTGTGGCTATATCTTCATGCAGAAGTCGCCGTCGTGCGGCCTGGAACGGGTCAAGGTCTACCGTGACAACGGCACCCCGGTCGACGGCGGCGGGCGTGGTATCTATGCCCAAGCGTTTTGTGCGCGTCACCCCAACCTGCCGGTGGAAGAAGATGGTCGACTGAATGATCCGGTGCTGCGAGAAAACTTCCTCACCCGCGTATTCGTCTACGCCGACTGGCAACAGCTACTGGCTGAAGGCCTGACCCGCCACCGCCTGCTGGCCTTCCATTCACGCTACAAATACCTGTTGATGGCCCACAGCCCGGCGCACTACAAAAGCCTCGGCCACCTGCTGGGCAGCATGACCAAAGAGACCCACCTCGATGAGTTGGCCGCCTGTTACTTCAGCGACCTGATGACCGGCCTAAGCCAATGCGCCACCCGTGGCACCCACACCAATGTGCTGCAACACATCAGCGGTTACCTCAAACAAGTCATCAGTGCCGACGACAAGCAGGAAATGCAGACCGTTATCGGCCAGTACCGCCAAGGCATCGTGCCGCTGGTGGTGCCACTGACCCTGCTCAAGCACCACTTTCGCCAACACCCGGACCGCTACATCGCGCAGCAGGCCTACCTGCAACCGCACCCGGAAAACCTCAGCCTGCGAAATGCGATCTAGCCCATGAAAGCTGCCCTGCAAGACGAACCCGGCGAAGACATCGCCCAAGCCCTCGAAGACGGCTGGTTGCCGATCCGCGAGGTGGCGCGCCAGACCGGCGTCAACGCCGTGACCCTGCGCGCCTGGGAACGCCGTTATGGCCTGATCGTGCCGCAGCGCACGCCCAAGGGTCATCGGCTGTTCAGTGCCGAACATGTACAACGCATCCACACCATCCTCACCTGGCTCAATCGCGGTGTGCCGGTGAGCCAGGTCAAAGGCCTGATCGACTCAGCACTCAGCGTTCCCGACGCCGTGGAAAACGAATGGCACACCTTGCGCCAGACCCTGGTGCAGGCCATCAGCGAATTGGCCGAGCGCCGGGTGGATGACGCCTTCAACCAAGCCATGGCGCTATACCCGCCGCGCACACTGTGCGAGCAACTGCTGCTGCCATTGCTGCAGGAGTTGGAACAACGCTGGCAAGGTCAGTTCGGCGCGCAGATGGAGCGGGTGTTTTTCCTGTCCTGGCTGCGCAGCAAGTTTGGTGCGCGCATCTATCACAACAATCGCCAGTTGCATGGCGCGCCGCTGCTGCTGGTGAATCAATCCGACCTGCCCTTGGAGCCGCACCTGTGGCTCAGCGCCTGGCTCGCCAGCAGCGCCGATTGCCCGGTGGAAGTGTTCGACTGGCCGCTGCCTGCCGGTGAGCTGGCCCTTGCGGTGGAACACCTGCAACCGCGCGCGGTGCTGCTGTACTCGAGCAAGGCGCTCCACCTGTCGACTTTCGCAAAACTTCTGGCGGGTATCAGTTGCCCAAAATTGATGGTCGGACCAACGGTGTGCATCCACCAGGCCGAGTTGACCGTATTAACCCAGGACATCCCTGAATTGTTCGTCGCCGAAGATCCGTTGTCGGCCCACCAACTGCTGATCCAGCGTGGACTCGTTTAAATGCATTTGATCTGGCTGCGCACCGACCTGCGCCTACACGACAACACTGCCCTGGCCGCCGCGAGCCAGCGGGGTCCGATTGCGGCCGTGTACCTGATCACGCCGCAGCAATGGCTGGCCCACGATGACGCGCCGTGCAAAGTGGATTTCTGGCTGCGCAACCTGCAGGACCTGAGCAAGACGCTGGGCGCGCTGAATATTCCCCTGCTGATCCGCACCGCCGCCACGTGGGACGACGTGCCTGAAGCACTGAGCAAACTGTGCCGTGAACTGTCGGTGGAGTCGGTTCACGTCAACGAGGAATACGGCATCCACGAAAGCCGCCGGGACGCTGCCGTGTCCAAGGTCTTGGAAGCCGAGGACGTGACCTTTCACACCTACCTCGATCAACTGTTCTTCCAACCCGGCAGTGTGTTGACCAAGACCGGCACGTATTTCCAGGTGTTCAGCCAGTTCCGCAAGGTTTGCTACACGCGCCTGCACAGCGCTCTGCCGCGCACGGTCGCAGCACCAAAAGCCCAGGCACCGATCAAGCTCAAAAGCGATCCCGTGCCGAACACGGTCGATGGTTTCGAACCACCCAGCGAAGCACTGCGCGCCCTCTGGCCGGCCGGTGAAGACGAAGCCCGACGTCGCCTCGACGCCTTCGCCGACCAGCAAATCAGCTACTACAAGGACGAGCGCGACTTCCCCGCCAAGCCCGGCACCAGCCAGCTCTCCGCCTACCTTGCGGCGGGCGTGGTTTCGCCGCGCCAGTGCCTGCATGCCGCGCTGCAAACCAACGGCGGCGAGTTCGAAAGTGGCGACATGGGCGCCATCACCTGGATCAACGAACTGCTCTGGCGCGAGTTCTACAAGCATATCCTGGTGGGTTACCCACGGGTTTCCCGTCACCGCGCTTTCCGCCCCGAAACCGAAGCCGTGGCCTGGCGCAACGCGCCCAAGGACCTGGCTGCCTGGCAGGAAGCGCGCACCGGTTTGCCGATCATCGACGCCGCCATGCGCCAACTGCTGGAAACCGGCTGGATGCACAACCGCCTTCGCATGGTGGTGGCAATGTTCCTGACCAAGAACCTGCTGATCGACTGGCGCGAAGGCGAGCGCTTCTTCATGCGCCACCTGATCGATGGCGACCTGGCTGCCAATAACGGCGGCTGGCAGTGGAGCTCGTCCACCGGCACTGATTCGGCGCCGTACTTCCGGATTTTCAGCCCGTTGAGCCAGTCGGAGAAATTCGACAGCGAGGGCATTTTTATCAAGCACTGGCTGCCGGAGTTGGCCGCACTGAATAAAAAAGAAGTGCACAACCCCGAGGCCGTAGGCGGCTTGTTCGGGGTGGCCGACTACCCGCGTTCGATTGTCGACCTGAAAAAATCCCGCGAACGCGCCCTGGCCGCCTTCCGCAGCCTGCCTTCGCGCCAAGCCGTCGGGGGCGAACATGAGTGATTTCCTGCGCCGCTTCGCCCAGGCGTTCGCCACGCTGGACAAGCACAACCTGCATTTGCTCGACAACCTGTACAGCCAGGACATCGCCTTTGCCGACCCGCTGCACGAAGTCCATGGCCTGCCAGCCCTGCACCGCTACTTCGCAGAGCTGTACAGCAACGTCAGCCAACTGCGCTTCGACTTCCACGGCTTCGACCAAGTGGCCGAAGGCGAAGGTTACCTGCGCTGGAAAATGAGTTTCTGCCACCCGCGCCTGGCGGGCGGCAAGGTCATCCGCGTGGAAGGCTGCTCGCACCTGATGTGGCGTGACAAGGTGTACCGCCATCGAGATTACTTCGATGCCGGCGCCCTGCTGTACGAACACTTGCCCGTACTGGGCAGCGTCATCAGTTGGCTGAAAAGGAGAATGGGATGAGCAGCACAGTGCCCCGCCGTTATTGGCTGACCGGCGCCAGCAGTGGCATCGGTGCCGCGCTGGCCGTGGAGTTGCTCAACAGCGGCGCCCATGTAGCGCTGAGCTCCCGCACCAAAGGGCCTTTGGAAGCGCTCGCGCAGCGTTATCCCGGCCAAGTGCTGGTAGTCGCGGGCGATCTGACCAACAGCCAGACCGTGCGCGAGATCGGCGAGCATATCGGTGTGGTCTGGGGTTCGCTGGACACCGTGATCCTCAATGCCGGCACCTGTGAGTACGTGGACGCGCGGCAGTTTGATTCATCGATCATCGAGCACGTGGTGCGCACCAACCTGCTGGCGAGCAGTTATTGCATCGAAGCCGCGTTGCCACTGTTGCGCGCAGGGCACACGCCACATCTGGTGGGTGTCGCCAGCGCCGTGACTTACCTGCCGATGCCCCGCGCCGAAGCCTACGGCGCGTCGAAGGCCGGCCTGCGCTACCTGTTCGAATCCTTGCGCATCAGCCTGGCGTCGGAAAATATCGACGTCACCGTGATCAGCCCCGGGTTTGTCGACACGCCGCTGACCGAGCGCAATGACTTCCCCATGCCACTCAGTTGGCCGGCGGACAAGGCTGCGAAACATATCTTCAACAAGCTGGAGAAGCGTCCGCTGGAGATTGCCTTTCCCGCGCTGTTCATCGCCGCCCTGTGGCCGCTGTCGAAACTGCCGAACCGCGCACAATTAGCCATCGGCAAGCGCATGTTGCGCAGCCCACCGCCGAAGAAGGACGACCTGTGAAGATCGCCATCATCGGCAGCGGCATTGCAGGGCTGACCAGCGCCTACCTGCTCAGCCGCCAGCATGAGATCACGCTGTTCGAAGCGGGCGACCGCATCGGCGGACATACCCACACGGTCAACGTGACTGTCGAGGGTAAAAGCTACGCGGTGGACACAGGCTTCATCGTGTTCAACGACTGGACCTACCCCAACTTCATTCGCCTGCTGGGGCAGATCGGGGTGACGTTCAAACCCACCGAGATGAGCTTTTCGGTGTGCGACGAGCACACCCGGTTCGAATACAACGGCAATAACCTCAACAGCTTGTTTGCCCAGCGTCGCAATATTTTGTCGCCGGGGTTCTGGGGCATGTTGCGTGACATCCTGCGCTTCAATCGCCAGGCGCCGCTCGACCTGCAGGAACAGCGCATCAGCGCCGAGATGACCCTAGGCGACTATCTCGACGCCAACGGTTACGGCGAGCGGTTTATCCGCCACTACATCGTGCCGATGGGCGCGGCGATCTGGTCGATGTCCCTGGCCGACATGCTGGGCTTCCCCTTGCAGTTCTTCGTGCGCTTCTTCAAGAACCACGGCTTGCTGTCGGTGAGCAACCGCCCGCAATGGTGCGTGATCGAGGGAGGCTCCAGCCGTTACATCGAACCGTTGACCCACAGCTTTCGTGAACAGATCCGCCTCAATTGCCCTGTGCATAACGTCGAGCGCAGCGACAACGGCGTGGTTATCCACAGCCCGGCCGGCAGTGAGGCATTCGATCGCGTGGTCTTCGCCTGTCACAGCGACCAAGCCCTGGCGTTATTGGCCGACCCGAGCCAGGCCGAACAAGACATCCTCGGTGCCCTGCCCTACGCCGACAACGACGTGGTGCTGCACACCGACACGCGCCTGCTGCCCGACCGCAAACTGGCCTGGGCCAGCTGGAACTACCGGCTGAGCGGCACGGCGCAGAAGCAGGCGGCCGTGACTTATGACATGAACATCCTGCAAGGCATCGACAGCGCCACCACCTTTTGCGTCAGCCTCAACCAGACATCAGTAATCAACCCACTGAAGGTGCTTGCCCGCTACACCTACGCCCACCCGCAATACAGCTTGGCGGCGGTGGCCGCCCAAGGGCGTCGGGAAGAAATTTCGGGCGTACGCAATACCTTTTATTGCGGCGCCTATTGGGCCAGCGGCTTCCACGAAGACGGCGTGGTCAGTGCCCTGCACGTGGCCCAAGCCTTTGGGGAAACCCTGTGAACAGCGCCCTGTACAGCGGCTGGATTGCTCATCGCCGGTTTGCGCCCAAGGCCCATGCCTTTCACTACCGCATCGGCTTGCTGTACCTGGATTTGAGCGAGGAACACGAAGTGCTCGGGCTTTCGCCCCTGGCCGGGCGTAGCCGCCTGGCGCCCTTCGGTTTTCGCCAGCAGGACTACCTGCGTGAATTGACGCGCACCGGCATCAGCTTGAGCGATGCCGTGCGCCAGGAAGTCGGCAAGGCACTGGGGCGAACACCCCAGGGCGTTATCTGCCTACTGACCCAGGCCCGCAGCTGGGGCCTGGCTTTTAATCCCGTGAGTTTCTTCTACTGCTTCGAGGCCGACGGACGTCTAGCCGCGATCCTGTGTGAAGTGACCAACACCCCGTGGCGCGAGCGTTATCACTACGTGCTGCCGGCCCAGGCTTTGGGCGCGGATGAGCACCAGCATTTCGCGGTGGCCAAGGCCTTCCATGTGTCGCCGTTCTTGCCGCGGGACCTGGAATACCGCATGAGCTTCAGCCCGCCCGCCGCCAGACTCGGCGTGCATATGGCCGATTGGCAGGGCGAACTGAAAGTCTTCGATGCGACCTTGAGCCTGCAAAAAGAAACGCTCAACCGTGCCAGCCTGCACCGCTACCTATGGCGTTTTCCCTGGATGACCGCCAAGACCTGCCTCGCGATCTACTGGCAGGCCCTGCGCCTGCTGCTCAAACGCACACCGATTTTTTCCCATCAGGCTGCCGATGGCGCCTCTCGCACCGCAGTCGGGTATACCAAGGATCGCCGCCATGAAATCCCCTAGCTTATCGGTCAAGACCCATCGCCTGAACGTCAACGGCATGACCGCCGCGCTGCTGCGCAAGGCCGTGCTGCGTCAACTCAGCCAATTGCGCCATGGTCAGTTGGTGGTGATCGAGGACGGCGAGCGCCAGGTCTTCGGCGCCCGGGAAGCGCACCTGTTGGGCGAAATCCAGATCCTTGATTCGGCGGTGTGGGGCCTGGTGGCGGCCAACGGTTCCATTGGTGCCGGCGAAGCATTTATCCACGGTTACTGGAGCAGCCCAGACCTGACGGCGGTGGTGCGCGTGATGGTCAGCAACCTCGATGTGCTCGACGCGATGGAAGGTGGCCTGGCACGCCTGGCCCGTCCGTTCACCCAGGGCCTGCACTGGCTCAATCGCAATACACGCAAGGGCTCGCAGAAAAACATCGCCGCCCACTACGACCTGGGCAATGACCTGTTCGAAGAATTCCTCGACCCGACCATGATGTACTCGGCGGCGCAATTCCTGACCGCCGACGACACTTTGGAGCAGGCGCAACTGAACAAGCTGGAGCGCATCTGCCAGAAGCTGGCGCTCAAGCCGAGCGACCACTTGCTGGAGATCGGCACGGGCTGGGGCAGCATGGCGCTGTATGCCGCGCAGCATTATGGCTGCAAGGTCACCACCACGACCTTGTCCAAGGAGCAGTTTGCCTACACCGAAAAACGCATCGCAGCCCTGGGCTTGCAGGACCAGGTCACGCTGCTGTTGCAGGATTACCGCGACCTTACTGGCCAGTACGACAAGCTGGTGTCCATCGAAATGATCGAGGCGGTGGGCCATCGCTTCCTGCCGACCTACTTCAAACAGTGCGCGCACCTGCTCAAGAGCGATGGCCTGATGTTGCTGCAAGCCATCACCATTCGTGACCAACGCTACGAGCAAGCCAAAACCAACGTCGACTTTATCCAACGCTACATCTTTCCGGGCGGCGCCCTGCCCTGTGTGCAAAAGATGTTGCAGATCGTCAGCCGCGACACCGACATGAACCTGCTGCACATGGAAGATTTTGGCCTGCACTACGCGCGAACCTTGCGCCTGTGGCATGAGAACTTTCGCCGCGCACACGGCCGCCTTGCAGAACTGGGCTACGACGAATACTTCCTGCGGCTGTGGGAGTTTTACCTGTGCTACTGCGAAGGTGGCTTTATGGAGCGCACCATCGGCACCGCGCAATTGCTGCTGGCCAAGCCGTCCGCGATCAACCCGCCGCTACTCGGACGCTTCAGTGCTTAAGACGCTGGCCAACGCCGTGCTGTTTCAGTGCGGTTGGTTTGCGTGTGTGCTGGGTGGCGACAGTTTGTGGCTTCTCGTTGGGCTGGCTGCGCTGGCGATTCACCTGCTGTGGATAAGTTCGTGGGCTGAGGACGGCAGGTTGATCCTGGGCGTGACCTTATTGGGCACGTTGATAGATACGTTGTTACGCACCGTGGGGTTTTTCCAGTTCAGCGAGCCTGGGCCGTTGATTCCGCTGTGGTTGATAATGCTCTGGGCGTTATTGGCGACCACGCTGCGTCATTGCCTGGCCTGGAGCACTCAGCCTTGGTGGCGTGCGGCTTTACTGGGCGCCGTTGGCGGTCCGATGTCTTACTACGCCGGCAGTCAACTTGCCGGGGTGAGCTTCGGTTATTCCTTGGGGGCGAGCCTGGTCGCATTGGCGCTACTGTGGGCTTTGCTCTTTATCCTGCTCGCAAACGCTGCTACAAAAAACTGAAGCCGGTCGGCTTTTACTTGCAGCTTGCCGCTCAAAGCTTGAAGCTGCCGCCATGTCCAACATCCCCCACACCCAAATCACAGAACCCGCCGTCACCTGCTCGACGTGCGCGGCCTGCTGCTGCCAGCTGGAAGTCATGCTGATCACCGACACCGGTGTGCCGGAACGCTATATCGATACCGATGACTGGGGCGGCGAAGTGATGTTGCGCCTGGACGACGGCTGGTGCGCGGCGCTGGATCGGGACACGATGATGTGCACGATCTACGAGCGACGGCCGCTGATCTGCCGGGAGTTCGAGATGGGGGCGCCGGAGTGCTTGGAGGAGCGGCAGGGGATTGCGACGGCCTATCGCTGATCCCTTGGCTTTTGTAGTGAGCGGGCTTGCCCCGCGAGAGGCAAGCTCGCTCACCACAGTTCTTTTTGGGGGTTACAGCGGTAGGGTGTAGTGCACCGAGTAACTCTCTACCCCATCGTTGTTGCTGCTGATGCCCGCGTTGGAATAATGCGTGGCACGTATGCCCACTTCATGCCCACCCGCGAAGCGCAGGCCGAAACCCAAACGGTCTTCGAACTGGAAAGCCTGGCCGATGTTGTTGTCTTCCACTTTGGTGCGCGAGAACACCGCCACGCCAATCCCCGCTTCGATGTACGGCTTGACCTTCTCCCCGGCAAACTCATACACAAACACCGGCGAGAACGACAGGCTGCTGACGCTGGCGCGCTTGTCACCGTCCCAATAGGTGTAGGCGCCGCTCCAGTAGCCGGTCAGTCGACCGGTATCGCTCTGCCACCAGCTTTTGTCCCAGTCCGATGTCAGCCCCAGCCGATAGGTCATGGTCGAATCGCTGGTGCTCCCCACACCGAACTCCAGGCCAGCGGCCTGTGCCGAAACAGAGTGCCCCACTACAGCGGCTGCAATCGCGGCCAAACAGAACAAGCGCTTCATAAGAAACATCCTTTCCAAACGAAGTTATAGGATTTTTACAGGCAATCTCGCTATAGAAGCTGGCGTGTAGTCAGAAGTTCCAGCTTATAACGCCGGTATTTCACGAATTTTTCACGAAGCGAAGCTTCGCACAACGCCCGGATATTTCCATAGTGTCGGTAGGATATTTCTTAGGTGATACACATCGCCGCTGGTCCAGAACTGCGCGGGTTCAGGATTGCCGTCGGCCAGCAGGTCGCGCTCGCCCAGCAGACGCTTGAGCTGGCGGGCCACGGCAGCGCCGGTGTCGATGAGGATGATGCTGGGAGGCAGCATCTGCGCCAGGAGTGGCTTGAGGAAAGGATAGTGGGTGCAACCAAGAATGATGGTGTCGCAGCCGGCGCTGAGCAGCGGTTCGATGTAACCCTGCAACATCTGGCGCAGGGCTGGGCTGTTCAGGTCACCGCTTTCAATCAGTTCAACCAGGCCCGGGCAGGGCTGGGTGATGACCTTCACATCGGTGGCGAAACGGTCGAGCAAAGCGGCGAACTTTGCGCTTTGCAGCGTGCCGGTGGTGGCAAGCACCCCGACGACGCCACTGCGAGTAGCGGCGGCTGCGGGCTTGACGGCGGGCTCCATGCCCACCAACGGCCAATCAGGAAAATCCAGGCGCAAGTCGGCAACAGCGGCGACAGTGGCGGTATTACAGGCAATCACGAACGCCTTGGCGCCCTGCTCCCGGAAAAACGCCGCCACCCGCCGCGAACGCTCAAGGATAAATGCCGGGCTTTTCTCACCGTAGGGGATGTGCCCGCAATCGGCCACGTACAGCAGTGATTCGTGGGGCAACAGCTGCTGGATTTCGTCCAGCACCGTCAACCCGCCGATACCGGAATCGAACACACCGATTGGCGCGCCCTTAACCATGTTGCGTCCCGCACACGCTGCAACCGGGGTCACGTTTGACGCGTAACTCGCGAAAACGCGTGGTCAGGGCATCGATCAGCAACAAACGGCCCACCAGGGGCTCACCGAAACCGGCCAGCAGTTTCAAGGCTTCCAACGCTTGCAGGCTACCGACCAGCCCCACCAGCGGGCCGACCACGCCGGCTTCGCTGCAGGTGAGTTCGGTATCGCTGCCGTGCCCATATAAACAGTGGTAGCACGGGCTCTCGGCGCGGCGCGGGTCGAACACCGACAGTTGCCCTTCAAGGCGAATGGCGGCACCGCTGATCAACGGTTTGCCGGCCGCGACGCAAGCCGCGTTGACCGCTTCGCGGGTGGAGAAGTTGTCACTGCAATCAAGCACCACGTCCACCGCTTCGACCGCTGCTGCCAGTGTGTCGGCATCCAGCGCGGTGCGGTGGGCGATCAGTTTGATCTCGGGGTTGATGGCCGTCAGGCGGCGCAGGGCCGAATCGACCTTGGTCTGCCCCACGCTGTCGGTGTCATGGATGATCTGGCGTTGCAGGTTGGTCAGGTCGACGGTGTCGAAGTCCGCCAGATGCAATTCGCCCACGCCCGCCGCCGCCAGGTACAGCGCAACGGGCGCGCCCAGGCCACCGAGGCCGACGATCAAGGCCCGGCCATGTTTCAGGCGCAATTGGCCGTCGATGTCGACATGCTGCAACAGAATCTGTCGGCTATAGCGCAACAGCTCCTGATCGGTCAGCACGGCCGGCGTCCCAGGGTGATGCGTTCATGGCCACCGAGGTCGATACGGCTGTGCACGTCTTCGAAACCTTCACTCAACAGCAGGTCGCGCACAGCCGGGGCCTGATCGTAACCATGCTCCAGCAACAGCCGGCCACCGGCATTCAGGTGCGGCGGGGCTTGTTTGATGATCAGGCGCAAATCGTCCAACCCGTCATGGCCGGCCACCAAAGCACTGGCCGGTTCGAAGCGCACATCACCCGCTACCAGGTGCGGATCGTTGGCGGCGATGTACGGCGGGTTGCTGATGATCAGGTCATAGGCATGACCTTGCAGCGCACTGAACCAATGGCTGTTCAACACAGTGGCGTTATTGAGGTGCAACCGCTGACGGTTGCGCTCGGCCAGGGCCACGGCTTCCAACACACGGTCGACGGCGGTGACTTGCCAGGCCGGGCGTTCGCTGGCCAAGGCCAAGGCGATGGCGCCACTGCCGGTGCCCAGGTCGAGGACCTTGGCGGGCGTGGCCGGTAACAATTCCAGGGCGGCTTCCACCAGCAATTCAGTGTCCGGGCGCGGGATCAGCGTGTGGGGCGCGACCTCCAGGTCCAGCTTCCAGAAACCTTGCTGGCCGAGGATGTACGCCACTGGCTCACCGCCGCGACGGCGTTGCAGGTAACCGGCAAACGCCAGCGCGTGCTCGCTGCTGACGATTTTCTCGGGCCAGGTGTGCAGGTAGCTGCGGGACTTACCCAGGGCCGCCGCCAGCAACAATTCGGCATCCAGGCGCGCGGTAGGCGAGTCGGGAAGGTCGGCGGCGCGCAGCAGGCTGGCGATGATGGTCATTTATTCACCTATCGCTGCGAGTTGATCCGCCTGGTATTCGGCGAGCAACGGCTCGATCACGGCGTCTACGCCACCGGCGAGAATCTCGTCCAGGGAGTAAAGCGTCAGGTTGACCCGGTGGTCGGTGACCCGGCCCTGGGCAAAGTTGTAGGTACGGATGCGCTCGGAGCGGTCGCCCGAGCCCACCAACAGCTTGCGTTCGCTGGCAATCGCGTTGGCGGCGGCGCTGGTCTGCTGGTCGTTGAGTTTGGCCGACAGCCAGGACATCGCCCGCGCACGGTTCTTGTGCTGGGAGCGTTCTTCCTGGCATTCCACCACGATGCCCGACGGCAAGTGAGTGATGCGGATGGCGGAGTCGGTCTTGTTGACGTGCTGACCGCCAGCGCCCGACGAGCGGTAGGTGTCGACGCGCAAGTCGGCCGGGTTGATCTCGATGGCTTCCTGCTCATCCGGCTCGGGCAGCACGGCCACGGTGCAGGCGGATGTGTGGATTCGGCCCTGGGACTCGGTCGCCGGTACGCGCTGTACGCGGTGCGCACCCGACTCGAACTTGAGCTTGCCGTAGACGTTGTCACCCTCAACCCGCGCGATGACCTCTTTATAGCCGCCGTGCTCGCCTTCGTTCTCGGAGAGGATTTCTACCCGCCAACCGCGACGCTCGGCATACCGCGAATACATGCGGAACAGGTCACCAGAGAAAATCGCCGCCTCGTCACCGCCGGTGCCGGCCCGGATTTCAAGGAATACGTTGCGCCCGTCATTCGGGTCTTTAGGCAACAGCATGCGTTGCAGGTCGCCCTCCAACGCGATCAGCTTGTCCTTGGCTTCGCGGACTTCTTCCACGGCCATTTCGCGCATGTCCGGGTCGCTATCCTTGAGCAGTGCCTGGGCGCCTTCGAGGTCGGCCTGGGTTTTAAGCCACTGCCCATAGGTGGTCACAATCGGCTCAACTTCCGCGTATTCCTTGGAATACGTACGGAACTTGGCCTGATCAGAGATGACTTCGCCATCACCAAGCAAGGCGGTCAGTTCTTCGAAACGGTCCTGGAGCACGTCCAGTTTATTGAGCAGTGACGCTTTCATTGCGGTTTTTTATCCGAAGAGCTGTCTGACGCGCCCTCACCGAGGGCAAAGAGTTCCTGGGCCATGGCCAGCGCATCGAGGCGGCCTTCGGCGGTAAGCTTTTTTAATTGTACGCTGGGTGCGTGGAGCAATTTGTTGGTGAGACCGCGCGCCAGTTGCATCAACACTTCTTCGGCGCTGCTGCCGTTGGCCAGCAAACGCTGGGCCTTGATCAGTTCCTCGTCGCGCAGGCGTTCACCCTGCTGACGATACGCCTTGAGCACATCCACCGCCGCCAATTCACGCAGGCGCACCATGAAGTCTTCGGCGCCGGTGCTGACCATCTCTTCGGCGGCCTGGGCGGCGCCCTGGCGGCTCTTGAGGTTTTCGGCGACCACTTCGTGCAGATCGTCGACGCTATAGAGGTAAACGTCGTCCAACTCGCCGACTTCGGGTTCGATATCCCGAGGAACGGCGATATCCACCATAAAGATGGGTTTGTGTTTGCGCAGCTTCAATGCGCTCTCGACCGCCCCCTTGCCAAGAATCGGCAACTGGCTGGCGGTGGAGCTGATGACGATATCGCTGCGCACCAGTTCGGCCGGGATATCCGCCAGCAACACGGCATGCGCGCCGAACTGCTCGGCAAGGATGCTCGCACGCTCCAGGGTGCGGTTGGCGACAACAATGCGCTTTACGCCCAGGTCATGCAGGTGACGGGCGACCAGGGTGATGGTCTCCCCGGCGCCGATCAGCAGGGCCTGGCTGCGCTGCAAGTCACTGAAAATCTGTTTGGCCAGGCTGACGGCAGCAAACGCCACGGACACCGGGTTTTCACCAATGGCCGTATCGGTGCGCACTTGCTTGGCGGAATTGAACGTCGCCTGGAACAGCCGGCCCAGCAGCGGTCCGACGGTGCCAGCCTCACGCGCCACGGCGTAGGCGGACTTCATCTGGCCAAGAATCTGCGGTTCACCCAACACCAGCGAATCGAGACCGGACGCCACACGCATCATGTGACGAACTGCCGCATCCTCTTCGTGCACGTAAGCGCTCGCGCGCAGGTCGTCGAGGTCCAAATGATGGTAATCGGCGAGCCAGCGCAGTACGACATCCGCTGAAAGATGTTCCTGCTCTATATAAAGCTCGCTGCGATTGCAGGTCGAAAGGATCGCAGCTTCGCGACTGTCGGTGAGCCGGCAGAGCTGCTGCAGGGCCTCAACCAACTGCTCTGGCGTAAACGCCACGCGCTCGCGCACGTCTACGGAGGCAGTCTTGTGGTTAATACCGAGTGCGAGGAAGGCCATTCAATATCGCTGATGATGTCGGGAAGCCGACAATTGTCCTACTTCGAAAGATTCAGAACAACCACCGTAAGCTATTGTCCTAATGCCTTGTGTCTATAAAGGCGCCCATTGAGACTCGGTTATGTTTGGCCGAATGCTTGTGTCATGATGATCCGACCGCAGGTTAGTCGTCCTCTTCCTATATGAATAGATCTTCCGCGTTGCTCCTTGCTTTTGTCTTCCTCAGCGGCTGCCAGGCCATGGCACCCGTGTCGCCGGACGGTACGCCGCCGGTGGAAGACAGCACCCCCGCCCCTGAAAAGCCCAAGGTTTATTCCTCGTTCACTGAAGAAACGGTGTACAGCCTGCTGACCGCGGAACTCGCCGGCCAGCGCAATCGTTTCGACATTGCCCTGGATAACTACGTGACCCAGGCCATCAACACCCAGGATCCGGGAATTTCCGAGCGCGCGTTCCGCATCGCCGAGTACCTGGGTGCCGACCAGGCCGCGCTGGACTCCTCGCTGATCTGGGCCAAAAACGCACCGGACGATCTGGAAGCACAACGCGCGGCGGCCGTTCAACTGGCACGCGCCGGGCGTTATGACGACTCCATGGTCTATATGGAGAAGGTCCTGCAGGGCAAGGGCGACACGCATTTCGACTTTCTCGCGCTGTCGGCGGCCGACACTGACCAGGACACGCGCAACGGTTTGATGAAGAGCTTCGACCGCCTACTGCAAAAACACCCGAAGAACAGCCAGCTGATTTTCGGCAAGGCCTTGCTGCTGCAACAGGATGACGAAGCCGACGCCGCGCTGAAGCTGCTGGAGCAGAATCCGCCGGAAGAAGGCGAAATCGCGCCGATCCTGCTGCGTGCGCGCCTGCTACAGAACCTCAATCGCGGCAAGGAAGCGATTCCACTGCTGGAAAAAAGCATCAAGAAGTATCCGGAAGACAAGCGCCTGCGCCTGACCTACGCGCGCATGCTGGTGGAGCAGGACCGCATGGAGGACGCCAAAGTGCAGTTCGCCAGCCTGGTCCAGCAATACCCGGACGATGACGAATTGCGCTATTCCCTGGCACTGGTGTGCCTGGAAGCCAAGGCCTGGGACGAGGCCAAGGGTTACCTGGAAGAGCTGATCCAGCGCGAAAGCCATGTGGATTCGGCGCACTTGAACCTTGGTCGTATCGCGGAAGAGCGCAACGACCCACAGGCCGCCCTGCTCGAATACGCCCAGGTTGGCCCCGGCAATGACTACCTGCCGGCCCAATTACGCCAGGCCGATATCCTGATGAGCAACGGTCGCACCGACGAGGCGGAAAAACGCCTGGCTGCGGCCCGCGATGCCGAGCCGGACTATGCGATCCAGCTGTACCTGATCCAGGCCGAGACCTTGTCGGCCAACAATCAGGGCGAGCGCGCCTGGAAACTGCTGCAACAAGCCTTGTTGCAATTCCCCGACGATTTGAACCTGCTGTATACCCGCGCCATGCAGGCGGAAAAACGCAATGACCTGGCGCAAATGGAAAAAGACCTGCGCCTGATCATCAAGCGCGACCCGGACAACGCCATGGCCCTCAACGCCTTGGGTTACACGCTGTCCGACCGCACCACGCGTTACGCCGAAGCCAAGGTGTTGATCGAACAAGCCCACAAGCTCAACCCGGAAGACCCGGCCGTACTCGACAGCCTGGGCTGGGTGAATTACCGCCTGGGCAACCTCGACGAAGCGGAACGCTTGCTGCGCCAGGCGCTGGAGCGCTTCCCCGACCAGGAAGTCGCTGCTCACCTGGGCGAAGTGCTGTGGGCCAATGGCAAACAGCGCGAAGCACGCCAGATCTGGGAAAAATTCCTCAAGGAACAACCCGAAAGCCCCATCCTGCGCGGCACCATCAAGCGCCTGACCGGATCCGAGACCCTTTAAGCTTATGTTCTTGCGCCACGTTGTTATTTTCAGCCTCATCGCCCTGCTCGCCGGTTGCGCGGGTTTCGGCGCCCGCGAATCCGTTGAAGGCCAGGGCAACCCGGCGCAATGGAAGCAGCATAAAGACCAGCTCAGCAGCATCGACGGCTGGCAGATCGAAGGCAAAGTCGGGGTTCGCGCGCCAAAGGATTCCGGCAGCGGCACCTTGTTCTGGCTGCAACGCCAGGACTACTACGATATCCGCCTGTCGGGCCCACTAGGCCGTGGCGCGGCACGCCTGACCGGTCGACCGGGGCAAGTCAGCCTCGAAGTGGCCAATCAGGGGCGCTATGAAGCGACCTCGCCGGAAGCGCTGCTGGAAGAACAGATTGGCTGGAAGCTGCCAGTGTCTCATCTGGTCTGGTGGGTACGCGGCCTTCCCGCACCCGACAGCAAGAGCCGCCTGAGCCTCAATGGTGACAGCCGCCTGGCCACGCTGGAACAGGATGGCTGGCAGGTCGAGTATTTGAGTTACGTAGAGCAAAGCGGTTATTCGCTACCAGAACGCATCAAGCTGCACGGCCCCGACCTTGACGTCACGCTGGTGATCAAGGACTGGCAACCGCGCAAGCTGGGGCAATAACGTGACTGTAGAACGCCTGACCCTGCCCTCCCCCGCGAAACTCAATTTGATGCTGCATATTCTCGGTCGCCGTGAAGACGGTTATCACGAGTTGCAGACGCTGTTTCAATTTCTCGACTACGGCGATGAACTGACCTTCGCCGTGCGCGACGATGGCGTGATCAAGCTGCATACCGAATTCGAAGGCGTGCCTCACGACAGCAACCTGATCGTGAAGGCGGCGAAAAAACTTCAGGAACAATCCGGATGCGGGCTAGGTATCGATATCTGGATCGATAAAATCTTGCCCATGGGCGGTGGAATCGGCGGCGGCAGCTCGAATGCCGCCACCACATTGCTGGGCCTGAATCACTTGTGGCAACTGGGTTGGGACGATGATCGCCTGGCCGCGCTGGGCCTGACACTGGGCGCCGACGTCCCGGTTTTCGTACGTGGGCACGCGGCTTTCGCCGAGGGCGTGGGGGAGAAACTCAGCCCGGAATACCCCGAAGAGCCTTGGTATGTCGTGCTTGTGCCGCAAGTATCTGTAAGTACAGCAGAAATTTTTTCAGATCCGTTGTTGACACGTAACTCTTCTCCCATTAAAGTGCGCCCCGTTCCCAAGGGAAACAGTCGAAATGACTGCTTACCGGTTGTAGCAAGGCGTTATCCAGAGGTACGTAACGCTTTGAATTTGTTAGGTAAATTTACCGAAGCAAAATTAACCGGAACTGGAAGTTGTGTGTTTGGGGGCTTCCCAAGCAAAGCTGAAGCTGATAAAGTCTCGGCCCTTCTTACAGAGACCCTTACAGGGTTTGTAGCAAAGGGAAGCAACGTTTCGATGTTGCATCGCAAGCTGCAAAGTCTGCTCTAAAGGAACCGAGTGTTAGGCACTCGTTGCAACAGATACAGGGGCGTCGCCAAGCGGTAAGGCAGCAGGTTTTGATCCTGCCATGCGTTGGTTCGAATCCAGCCGCCCCTGCCATTTTCTATACTCATCCAGGTTACCCTCAGCCTCTAGGTACTGCGCGTGTCCAAGATGATGGTCTTTACGGGGAATGCTAACCCCGATCTGGCTCGGCGTGTCGTACGTCAGCTGCATATCCCTCTCGGTGACATCTCTGTCGGTAAGTTTTCCGACGGCGAAATTACAGCCGAGATCAATGAAAACGTTCGCGGTAAAGACGTCTTCATTATTCAGCCGACTTGCGCTCCGACCAACGATAACCTGATGGAACTCGTCGTGATGGCTGATGCCTTCCGCCGCTCCTCAGCGACTCGAATCACAGCTGTAATCCCTTACTTTGGTTATGCCCGTCAGGATCGCCGTCCGCGTTCCGCACGTGTGGCTATCAGCGCGAAAGTCGTCGCTGACATGCTGACCGTGGTAGGTATCGACCGTGTTCTCACGGTTGACCTGCACGCTGACCAAATCCAGGGGTTCTTCGATATTCCGGTAGATAACATCTACGGCTCCCCCGTATTGGTGGATGACATCGAAGACCAGCGCTTTGAAAACCTGATGATCGTGTCCCCGGACATTGGTGGCGTCGTGCGTGCACGGGCTGTTGCCAAATCCCTGGGCGTGGACCTCGGGATCATCGACAAACGCCGTGAGAAAGCCAATCACTCTGAAGTGATGCATATCATCGGTGATGTCGAAGGGCGTACCTGTATTCTGGTTGATGACATGGTCGACACCGCCGGCACCCTGTGCCACGCGGCGAAAGCCTTGAAAGAGCACGGTGCGGCTAAAGTCTTCGCCTACTGCACACACCCTGTGCTGTCGGGCCGAGCGATCGAGAACATCGAGAACTCCGTGCTGGACGAACTGGTGGTGACTAACACCATCCCGTTGTCCGCCGCTGCTCAAGCCTGTGCGCGTATCCGTCAACTGGATATCGCACCGGTCGTTGCCGAGGCGGTCCGCCGCATCAGCAATGAAGAATCGATCAGCGCGATGTTCCGCTAAGGGTCACACCTTCGGCACATCCCACTGACGAAAAGCGCCCCGCCCCGACATTCTGTTGGGGCGGGGCTTTTTTGCCCATGTCGAGTACGGCGCTGGTCGCAAACGCCCCTCGATGATGGCTATTTTGGAGATACAAAATGACTGACTTTACTCTGAACGCTCAAGCGCGTACTGACCTGGGGAAAGGTGCGAGCCGCCGCCTGCGTCACGCCGCCAACATCCCAGCCGTTGTATACGGTGGTGACAAAGCTGCTGAATCCGTGACCATCCTGGCCAAGGAAATCGCCAAGCTGTTCGAAAACGAAGCTGCCTACAGCCACGTTATCGAACTGAACGTTGACGGCAAAAAGCAAAACGTCATCGTTAAAGCGATGCAGCGTCACCCGTCCAAGCAGTTCATCATGCACGCTGACTTCGTTCGCGTTGTAGCTGGCCAGAAACTGACCGCCATCGTGCCTGTGCACTTTGTTGGTGAAGACGCTCCGGTCAAGAAAGGCGGCGAGATCTCGCATGTCCTGAACGAAATCGAAGTGACCTGCCTGCCGAAAGACCTGCCTGAGTTCATCGAAGTCGACCTGTCGGCTCTGGAAATCGGCGCTATCGTTCACCTGTCCGACCTCAAAGCCCCTAAAGGCGTTGAGTTCGTTGCACTGGCTCACAACGATGACAAAGCTGTTGCCAACGTTCACGCTCCACGCGTTGCTCCAGAAGCTGAAGAAGGCGCTGCAGAGTAATTCACTCTGTATTGCCGGAGCTTGAGGAAACATCGCGGACCGGAACGTAGCGAGAAAGCGGGCGATAACGCGGCGTTTACTCTTGAGTAAATAGCTTCTGTCGTCCACTTTCGCCGCACACTTGGTTGCGGCGATGTTATCCACAACTCCAAAGGAAGGGCCCCTGTCGTGACTGCCATTAAACTGATCGTTGGCCTGGGAAATCCAGGCGCCGAATACGAACAGACCCGGCATAACGCGGGGGCCCTTTTTGTTGAGCGCATCGCCCACGCGCAAGGTGTGAACCTTGTGGCCGATCGCAAGTATTTTGGCCTGACCGGGCGCTTTTCGCACCAGGGTCAGGATGTTCGTCTGCTGATTCCCACCACCTACATGAACCGCAGCGGCCAGGCTGTCGCGGCGCTTGCGGGCTTCTTCCGGATCAAACCCGAAGAGATCCTGGTGGCCCATGACGAACTGGACCTGCCACCCGGTGTTGCCAAGCTCAAGCTGGGCGGCGGGCATGGCGGGCACAATGGCCTGCGCGACATCATCGCGCAGCTGGGCAATCAGAATAATTTCTACCGTCTGCGGCTCGGCATTGGCCACCCAGGCGTTGCCAGTATGGTTTCAAATTTCGTCCTGGGTCGTGCGCCACGCGCCGAACAGGAAAAACTCGATGCCAGCATCGACTTTGCCCTCGGCGTGCTGCCGGATATCTTCGCCGGTGAATGGAACCGCGCGATGAAAAACCTGCACAGCCAGAAGGCCTGACTCTTACCGAGGGGAAACACCATGGGATTCAATTGCGGCATCGTCGGCCTGCCCAACGTCGGCAAATCCACCCTGTTCAATGCTCTGACCAAGTCCGGTATTGCAGCGGAGAATTTCCCCTTCTGCACCATCGAGCCCAACAGCGGTATCGTGGCCATGCCAGACCCGCGCCTGGCGGCATTGGCGGCCATCGTCAATCCGAAGCGCATCTTGCCGACCACCATGGAATTCGTCGACATCGCTGGCCTAGTCGCCGGCGCTTCGAAAGGTGAAGGCCTAGGCAACAAGTTCCTGGCCAACATCCGTGAAACCGATGCCATCGCCCACGTGGTCCGCTGCTTTGAAGACGAGAACGTGATTCACGTCTCCAACAGCGTCGACCCGAAACGCGACATAGAGATCATCGACCTGGAACTGATCTTCGCCGACCTCGACAGCTGCGAGAAGCAACTGCAGAAAGTCGCACGCAACGCCAAGGGTGGTGACAAGGACGCCGTCGTCCAGAAAGGCCTGCTGGAGCAGTTGATCGCTCACTTCACCGAAGGCAAGCCTGCGCGCAGCTTGATGAAGAACATGAGCACCGACGAAAAAGCGGTGATCAAGGGCTTCCACCTGCTGACCACCAAGCCAGTGATGTACATCGCCAACGTCGCTGAAGACGGTTTTGAGAACAACCCGCTGCTGGACGTGGTCAAGGCCATCGCCGACGAAGAAGGCGCGATCGTGGTACCGGTGTGCAACAAGATCGAAGCAGAAATTGCCGAGCTGGATGACGGCGAAGAAAAAGACATGTTCCTCGAGGCCCTGGGCCTGGAAGAGCCTGGCCTGAACCGTGTGATCCGCGCTGGCTATGAAATGCTGCACCTGCAGACCTACTTTACCGCCGGTGTCGAAGAAGTCCGCGCCTGGACCGTCAAGGTCGGTGCTACCGCACCACAGGCCGCTGGCGTGATCCACACCGACTTCGAAAAAGGCTTTATCCGCGCCGAAGTGATCGCCTACAACGACTTCATCCAGTTCAAGGGTGAAGCCGGTGCCAAGGAAGCGGGCAAGTGGCGTTTGGAAGGTAAGGAATACATTGTTAAAGATGGCGATGTGATGCACTTCCGTTTTAACGTCTAACCGATAACGAAACACATTAAAGCCGATGCCCAGCATCGGCTTTTTTTATGGGCTATTATTTTTATACGCGTACCTCACTAAAATTTAAGTTTTATCCTACACACAAAAGCAACTTAGCCAAACCCTCGCGCCGCGAGCACTTAACACCTATCAAAACCAACTTTTCCCACAGCATACCGCCCTGTTTTTCGCTGCGCATACAATGACAGATTCGAAAAATTGCGTTCTACTGCATAGCACTTGATGCAGTTCCATGAGACGAAACTGGGTATCAGCAACTATGTCGGACTCCTTTCATCAGGAACATGAAGCAGATATACCGTTCATTGAAGAACCTGATATTGAAGCCACACTCAATGCTACAGCTACGAGAAATATTGATGTCCTGCTACTCGGGGAAACCGGAACGGGTAAAGACACTTTGGCCCTTCGGATTCATCATTTATCCGGACGACGTGGAAACTTTGTCGCCGTGAACTGTGCGGCCATTCCTGAAAGCCTTGCCGAAAGCCAGCTATTCGGCGTCAATATGGGGGCCTACACCGGGGCAGCGCAGTCACGGGCTGGGTTTATCGAATCCGCTCATCTAGGCACGCTCTATCTGGATGAAATTGACAGCATGCCACTCTCGTTACAAGCCAAGCTGCTACGCGTGCTGGAGTGCAGGGGTGTTGAACGCTTAGGATCTACACGTTTCATCCCTGTGGATATGCGCGTCATCGCTTCCGCTCAGCAATCACTGAATGAGATGGTCGAGCACGGTGCATTCAGGCGAGATTTGTATTTTCGCCTCAACGTTGTTCACATCAATATCCCTCCCCTACGTCATCGACGCGAACGCATCGTCCCCTTGTTCCTGAACATGATTCGGCAAGAGGCTGAGAGCTTCGACTGCCCTGCTCCATGTCCATCCGGCGAGCTAATCCAGCAACTGCTATGCCACTCTTGGCAGGGCAACGTGCGCGAACTACGATCTACCGCTAAGCGTTTTGTGTTGGGCCTAACTCCTCTACCCGCGGCCGTAGAGGATTTTCCGTACACCCAGTCCAACCTTAAGGAGCGCATGCAACAAATTGAAAAAGTCATGATCGAGGAATCTCTACGTCGCAACGCTCATAGTGTTGATAGTGTTGCAACGGAACTAGGTGTTGCCAAACGCACACTGTACTACCGGATGAAGTATCTGGATATTTTACTGAGATAAATCCATGAGCAAATGCACCATGCCTCGCCATGAGTGACATCCTACAAAAACACGTCCGCACTAGAGCAATACAATCCCTTACCGCCCCCGCAAAGTCGAAGAAAAGGGGTGGCTGGCTCCAAAAATAGATAGGTAGCGTCATATCTCGAAATATTTAACTATAAATATCTGGAACCAATCAATTTGGTAACACCACCTAATTAACGACCAGACAAGAAAGTAGCCTGGTGCATAAGGCACTTGAATGCTGGCCAGAATATTTGAAACAAATACATTTTAAATTGGAGATAAGCCCATGATCCCAGGTTCAGGTAGCTCGCCATACAGTGGATATAACGCCTACCAAGGCGCGTCCGGTAGTATGGAAGGAGAGAAGCAGCGTGCAGAAATGGATCAGCTCAAAGCTGCAAAAGATATGAATGACGCTAAGAAAGACACGTACGACAAAGCTACCATCCAAGCTCGAAACTAAAAAGCTATCTCCCCGGCTTATCAGTCGGGGAGATAACAACAAACACAATACCAAATATCTGTTCCTGCCCATCTTTTCGTCGTTTGGGCCCTTAACCCTCATACGTTAGGTTCTATATGATAACTACAGAAGCTCTTCGAGCTAAGCGTAATGATATCACCGCCAACGAATTAAGTTCCCGGTCTCTGGGCTCACATTCGGATGTATTTTTTTTCAGATCGGAGCTTTTGAACTCTCCCCTATCACCCCACATACCCATCCTAACCCCAAATTTACTAGTAGCCGCATCCTCAGAACTGACCGTTGCAACGGATAAACTCAAAAGAACGTTAAGGGCAATCAGCAAAAAAGGAAGCGATGAACAGCTCGGAAAGTTTCCAAATCAGCTGTCCAACGCATTATTTCAATCACAAATTCTGGTGAAGAGCCTTGGCAAAACAACCCAGTGTATCGACAAGATTTGTAATTTGCAGTAGACCAACATGACTCGTTCTTTGCCTATTGTGCTACTCGCACTCCTGACGATTATTTTAAGCGGTTGCGGCGATCGCGTAGAACTTCATAGTAAGCTGACCGAACAGGAGGCAAACGAGGTTATTGCAGAACTTGCGGACAAAAATATTCGAGCCCAAAAAGTCGTCGCTAAGGATGGTGTCGTGGTTGCCGTCAGCGAGCACGACATGGGACGTGCTGTACGTACGCTCGAAGCGGCGGGCTTACCCAGGTTAACGAGAACCACACTAGGTGATACGTTCCGCAAAGAGGGTGTCATTTCAACGCCTCTTGAAGAACGTGCTCGTTATATCTATGCCCTGTCACAAGAACTTGAGTCTACCTTGTCTAACGTTGACGGGGTCATAGTCGCACGCGTGCATGTGGTGCTACCCGAACGCATTGCTCCAGGAGAACCGGTTCAGCCCGCATCGGCGTCAGTATTTATAAAACATGACGCGCGCCTTGATCCGGATAACATTCGTGCTCGTATTCGAAGACTGGTCGCAAGCAGCCTCCCAGGCATGACTTCAGCCGTGGACAACCCGCAAAAACTCACTGTGATATTTGTACCCGCGACAGCTTATCAGGAACACCAACGCATGGCATATTTCGGCCCGTTTCTGGTTCCCGAAAATGACATAGGGTTCTGGCGGGCCGGTGTAACAGTTTCGCTAGTTTGCTTGGTGCTGACGGCGATTGGCTTTCTTTTCTTGCGCCATCGGCGGCAAGCCTCTTCAACGATACACTCTCTTGTGCAATCCGGCTCATGATGGCCGACGACGATCTATCAATAAAAGAGAAGTTATCTTGGGCAATATGGTGGGCATCCCCGTGGAAATCCGCCCATGAAGACTGGAAATCCGTGGATAAATACGCGGCTCTCGATTCACTCTACCGTAATGGAGTAAGGTTGAACATCAACACTGCGGACATTGCTCCCTGCTTACCGCTTGCACCTACCCCCACCTTAATTCGACTGGCTCTTGCGCCGCACCAACAACTCGATCTAGCACTCTCGCTGATTCACGGTACCTTCAACCCAGCGCAAGGCACTTCATTGAACGAAGATCACCGACTTTGGTGCATGCGCCTTTCCAGGGCAATTCCCACGGACATGCTGGTAACCAGCCACGACCCGTTGCATATGCTACGTAACTGGGTTGATTCCGCCATATGGCATCGCCTGCGATTACGCTTCCCCTATGAGCGCGTGGTTGAGGCAGAAAAAAAGATCTTACTTGAAAAAAGATGCAGCCGATTTGACACACTCTGGCAGGCGTTCATTTGGCGCGCTACGAGCCTAGAGAACGACACCACGGATTATGACTCGAACGTCCAGGGAGGCTACTGATGATCTGTCGGCGAAAAATTGAAGTGTGCAAGGATAATCCCGGACCACCACAAACACTTGTCTCGCGACATACGCTCACAGACTACTTTCAAGTTAACCAATTGCTAGATCGCGCGAGGGCTCAAGCCGACAACTTGTTGGCCAACGCCAATGAAGAACGCAACGCAATGTTGGAGAGGGAGGCGTTCAAAATATGGCAACGCGTTGAAGCCCAGTTCAAGCGCTGGGAGAGTGACCGCCAGAAAATGTGCGATAACCTAGAGCAGTACGCCACCTCGGTCGTCAACCAAGCCATTCACAAGCTGCTGGACGACACGATAGAACCGAAGCGTCTCGCCGCACTAGTTAAGCATCTTGTGGCGTTTCAGGTTCCAGAGGTCAATGCTGTACTGCACTGCCACCCACATGAAATAGAGACAGTGAGACGGTATCTGAATCAACAAGCCCCCTCACCATGGAAACTTCAGCCTGACGACACGGTAGCGTATCAAATGCTTGTGCTCAAAACGGACGAGGGGGACCTCCGTATCAGTTGGAGTTCAATGCTCGACTCTCTTGTACCCCCTTGAAAGGTGCAAGCGCAAACGCGGCCTCATGTCAGATTTATCGCAAACACATTAAAAATAGGAACGAATTATCTAAAAAGCGCCACAACCAACAGCAGAAAAACACAGCAGGTAACCTTATGGACTTTTTTAAGCTGGCCCCTCAACTCTCAAACAACCGAAGCGTTATCAGAAAACAATTCGAACGCGCCATGGATGAAGCAGCCGAAAACCCTGAAGATTTGCAAGAGCTTTCAACGCTATTTGGAAAGTTATCGCGAGATACTTTTTACACTCAGCTCGCACAGCATGAACATGGGCGTGCTACCCACATGATGTATAAAACGACGTTTGATAGTTTTCAGTAAATTGAAGAAATTCCTTATTGACTGGTTAAACACCCGCGCAGAACAGATTAGGCTGCTCGAAAGCGAATACGAAATAATCGGGCAACGTTTCCCTGGCTTTCTGCAATTGAGCGTCCAACTGACACAGTTCCCTCCTGATAAATCACAACTGCAAGCATGGATGCAGTTGGGAGGCGCGAGCCTAAATCACTTCCGAGGTGCACTCGCTCAGGCCCCATCCAGTGGCGAGCTCTGGCTGATCCAATGCCTGCATGCAGATCAAGACGAAGATACCTTGCTCGATGCTCTTGAAGCCCTGCTCAACCAACGCGACTCATGGCGGGCCTTATACGTACGCCTCTCCCGCCCCCGCGGGAGAGTCACACCTACATCGCTACGACCAATGACGCACTAACCAGAGAACTCTAAATGCATACGCCCCCTCTCAAGCAGAAGTACTTGCAAAAATATTTTCCTGGTAACGCGTCAAAACGAGCCCGCTGGATTTGTTTAATTGCAATACCTTTGTTGCTGAGTCCTTTCGAGAGTGCGCTGGCCGCCATCCCCGCCGAGTGGAAAAACACCGCCTACGCCTACGAGGCCGAGCACAAACCGCTACGGGACGTACTCGACGATTTTGCCCAAACCTTTGGCACACAACTGCAAATCGAAGGCCTGCTGGAGGGGGACGTCAACGGCAAGATCCGCGCGAATACCCCACAGTCCATGCTGGATAGACTCGGGGTTGAACACCGTTTTCAGTGGTATCTCTACAACAACACCCTATTCATCAGCACGCTGGACCAGCAGGAATCCGCGCGCCTGGAAGTCTCCTCGGAAACTATTTCCGACCTCAAGCAAGCGCTGACCGATATCGGCCTGCTTGATAGCCGTTTCGGCTGGGGCGAATTGCCCGAAGACGGTGTCGTATTGGTTTCCGGCCCCAAAACCTACATCGAACAGATCAAGCAGTTCAGCAGCAAACGCCGCTCGGCGGACGAAAAGCAGAGCGTGCTCAGCTACCCGCTTAAATTTGCCAACGCGGCAGACCGCACCGTGGATTACCGAGGTGAAAAACTCGTCGTTCCCGGCGTCGCGAGCATTTTGCGGGGACTCTTGGAACCCCGTTCGGCCTCAACGCTTTCGGGGATGAGCCAACCCGCCTCATCCCAGCCATCCCCTCTAACCCCCAACGTGCCTCGGCTGGGCAACCCGTTGCTGGGCCAAATGCTCGGTGCAAATGGCAACACAGGGCAGTTGAACGCCGGACCCACAATGACCACGCGGGCACCGACATCCAACAGCCGCATCCGCGTCGAAGCCGACGTGCGCAATAACGCCGTGCTGATCTATGACCTGCCGGAACGCCAGGCCATGTACCGCGAGTTGATCACCCAACTTGACGTCGCCCGCAAACTGATCGAAATCGATGCGATCATTCTTGATATCGAACGTACGCAATTGCGTGAATTCGGCGTGAACTGGGGTTTCCAGAACAGCCGCTTCCGCGGCGGCGTCAACATGGCGCCTGGCACCTCGTCGCAGGTATCGATTGAAAACCGTGATCGTTTCTACGCCGATATCCGCGCGCTGGAGGCCAAGGGGCTGGCAACCATGGTCTCCAACCCTTCGGTGCTCACCCTGGAAAACCAACCGGCGGTGATCGACTTCAACCGCACCCAATACATCACCCCCGGTAGAGATTACGCAACCGTTTTACCCGTCACGGTGGGCACCAGCCTCCAAGTGGTTCCCCGGGTAACGACGGGCCGAGGGGTTCACCAGATCCATTTGGCCATCGATATCGAAGACGGTAATTTCGACGAAACCAATCCCGAGCGAGACCCCAATCACCCCGATGTTCGACGGGGCAAGGTCAGCACGCAGGCTGTGATGCAGGAGAAGCGTTCGCTGGTAGTGGGTGGCTTCCATGTCACCGACAGTTCCGACCAGCAAAAGAAGATCCCGTTGCTGGGGGATATTCCATTGCTGGGCAAGGCGCTGTTTTCCTCGACAGAACGCCACAACAATCGACGTGAACGCTTGTTTATCCTTACCCCCCGCGTCATCGGGGACCAGGACGACCCATCGCGCTACTTGCCACAAGACGACCAGGCCGAGTTGCAAGCGGCCCTCACACCGCTGGCCAGGCGTTATTCACCGCATCAGCCGGTGATCAAACGCAGTGACATCATCACCACGCTGGCGCGCTTGGTCAGCGGGGAAGTCCCCAAGGCTTTCAGTGCGGCACCAATGCCTCTGGCGCTGAACACCTTGTGCAGCACCCGTGATTTGCTGGCGCTCAATACCGAACGCAGCCAGTGGTATGCCGGCCCGGAATACAACGTGGCGGTTGTGGTGTTGCGCAACCAGTTCAAACGTAATGTGCGTATCGATGAAAAGGAATGCAGCAACTCGCAGACCCTGGCGGTCACCGTGTGGCCGCGTGCCTGGCTCAAGCCCGGTGAAGAAGCCGAGGTTTTTATCGCCATGCGCCCGGTGGTGAAGGATGAACACCTCAGTGTGCCCCGCCCCTCCATGATCACTCCTGCTCAGAAGGCCACACCATGATGAACCGACTGTTGTGCGTCACCTTGATGGGCGCGGCGATGCTCTTCACCGGCTGTACGCCGACGTGCAAAGGTGATTCATGCTCACGCCCGCAATCGAGCAAAGACAAAATGGTGATCTGGTGGCCGCCGCAGATGCGCGTCGAGCCCGCCCCCTCCGGTGAGCGGGCAGATTACCAAACGGTATCACTGGAACGATGAGCCCCCCGAAAATGCCCGACGACCCACGGCAGGTATTTTTCGACAACCTGGTGAGTGGCGCAGCCGCTCACCTGCCCCTGGCGCCCGGTATCAAGGTCTGCGCACAGCGCGCCGGCCAGCGACCAGGGTTGGCCTTGTGCATCGCGCGTGAGGCTTTGCAGGCCGGGCAATTGCAACGGGTGCTGGAGCGACGCTTTGAGCAGGCGGTGGCGTTCGATGGCTGCTTTATCTACCTCGACCCTCAGCATGCCCTGGTGATCTGGCATGCACTGCCGGCAAGCACCAGCACGCTCGACAGGATCCTCAGCCGGATGCTGTCGCTGGCCACCCTGCAAGCCTTGGACACGTGATCAGCGTCGCTCAAGCTCGGGAAGTTCCAGGGTTTCGCGCTTGGCCTCATCATCGAGCTCACGCAGGGTTCGGTAAATCAGCGCCACGGCCTGCAAGGTTTCGCGAGGGATACCAGCGCCCAGTTTTTTTGTGTAGAGCGTGCGCGCCAGCCAGACACACTGGATCACCGGCACGTCGGCCGCCTTGGCGCGGCGAATCAATGTGCGGGCTTCATCATCCGTCCCTTTGCTTACCAACATCGGCAGTGGTGTCTTACCCGGACGGTAATACAGCGCGACGGCAAAGTGCGTCGGGTTGACCACCAGCATGTCGGACTCCTCCAGCTTGGGCAGCTTGACCTTCGGTTCTTCCTGAGCCAACTGGTACGCCAACGAACGGCGTTGCCCTTTCACATGGGGGTCGCCCTCCATGTCCTTGTACTCTTTGACGACCTCCACTTGGGTCATGCGCATGCGCTTGGCAAAAAAGTGCTTGGACAGGATCATGTCGACAAGCGCCAGCACCAGCAGCATGCCCAGGCACACGTGCAGCAGATGACGGAACAGTGCGATCAACGCCACGATGTAGCTTTGCAGGTCACTGGTGGCCAGGTTGATCAGCGTGCCCACTGCGGGCCAGATCACCACATACAGAATCAAACTGATAAGGAAGGCTTTCGCCACGCTCATCAGCAGGTTCATCAACTGCTGGGCAGAGAACATCTGCTTGACCTGACTGACGGGGTTGAGGCGATTGAAATCCATCTTCAGGGCCTCCGGCGCGAACAGCAGTCCGAACTGCATCCAACTGCTGATCAGCTTTGTGGCAATCGCAACGCCGGCCATCAACAGGGCGAAGGAGAAGAACACCCCCAGCCCGTCGAACAACACCTCTTCCAGCGCACGCGCGAAGGGCTGGTTCAGCCGTGACATCGGCAACAGCATCAATTGCTGGAAGCGTTGCAGGCTGGTCTCAGCGGTGGCCAAGGCAATTTCACTGATCGCCGTCAGCGCCAGCAGTTTTGCGACATCCTGGCTCTGGGCGACCTGGCCTTTCTTGCGTTGGTCACGCAGTTTCTTGGCGGACGCCGGGTGCTTTTTTTCGCCTGAGTCACTCATGGCACTGCGACCTTGAGCAAAACGCCCAATGAATGTTTAAGGTCGCCCAGCAGGCTTATACGCCCGACGATCAGATCCTGCAGCAACGCAAAGTACAACAACAGGATGCCAATGCCCGCCAGGCTCTTGACCGGTGGCGCCAGGGTACTCACCTGTAACTGCTGGCTGTAGACCCCCAACAGTGCGATGCCGAACTCCAGCAACAGCAACACCGCAATAAAGGGGGCGGCATAGAGCATCATGTGGCTGAACGTATCCCCCAGCAGGCCGATAAACACATCAAAGCCATTCACCGCAGGCAGCGGAAACCATAGGGTGGGCGGCCAGATCAGGTAACTGTCCCAGATCACCTGGGTCAGCGTGCCCAAGCCGAGACTGGTCATCAGCAGGAAAATCGCCAGTTGCTTGAACATATGTCCGATCGGCGTTGCATCCGGCCCCAGCGAAGGGTTGAGTTGCCCACCCGCCAAGGCACCCCGCTGGTTATCCAGCAGCGCCCCCACTGACTCGAACATCCAGAACGGCATCGCCAGAAGCACCCCCAGTAAAACCCCCAGGGCCACCTCCTTGAGTACCAACGCAGCCAGCATGATTGCGGAGTAATCCTGGCCGGCCAATGCAGCATGAATACCCGGTGCGGGCATCAACGCCATGACCATCACCAGGGTGTGCCGCGGCATGCCTCGGATGTGTTGAAAACAGAACGCCGCCACCAGGATGCCGCACGGATAGATACGCGCCATGCCGATCACCAGGCTGGGCAGGTATTCGAGATAGAGCAGCATGGGCTGGGCCTCAGTTCAGGGCCGAACGGCCGATCATTTCGAACGTCAGGTTGATCAACTGGATCAACTCCACGCCAATCCAGCGGCCAGTCATGATCAGCGTGATCCCCACGGCCACCAACTTGATACCGAAGGGCAATGTCTGGTCCTGTACCTGCATCAATGCCTGCACGAGAGACGTCAACACCCCCACCACCACCGCCACGATCAACGGCGGCGCCGACAGCACCACCACCAGCAACATGCCCTGCTTGAACAGCACGATAGGTTCCATACGGCACTCAGAGGTAGGAGAGGAACAGACTGTCGAGCAACCGGGACCAGCCGGACACCATCACGAACAACAGCAATTTCAGCGGCAGGGAAATAGTCATCGGCGAGACCATTTGCATGCCCAGCGACAGGAGCAGGTTGGAGACAATCAGGTCGATCACGATGAAGGGGATATAGATCAGAAAGCCGATCTCGAACCCCGCCTGCAGCTGCGACAATACGAAGGCCGGGATCACCAGGATCAAGTCTTCGCGCTGCACCTGCTCGGCCATCTGCGCAGGCCACAAGCGCTTGGAATTCTCCAACAGGTGCGTCAGCACATCCGGGTCGATGTTGCGCAGCATGAAGGCACGTAGCGGTTTGATCGCCTCACTGCCTGTCTGCAGAAGCATTTGCACGTTGCTCAAGTCCACAGGCGAGGCTTTGACGTGCTCGGCGATTTCATACCCCACCGGGGCCATGATGAATAGCGTGGCCGCCAGTGCGATGCCATTGATGGCCATGCTGGGCGGCACCTGCTGCACACCGATGGCGTTGCGGGTGATCATCAGCACAATCACAATTTTCAGGAACGCGGTGCAGACGATCAACAGCATGGGCATCAATGAAAATGCCGCCAGGAAGACCGCGAGAACTAAGGGATCCAGCCCTTGAAGGATCATCCGCCGAACATCACGCGGGACAACTGCAGGCCAAGGCGCCCGTCGATTTCCACCAACTGCCCCAAGCCGATCGGCCGGTCGCCGTAATAGAGACCCGCCATGCCGGGCGCATAACCGGCGACACCCAGTACGGCACCAGGGGCGAGGCTGCGCAACTCGCCCAAGGTGAGGTTCAGTGTTCCGCAGCGTATGTTCAACGCCATGCTCAACTCGTCGAAGGGCTCATGGCCGAATACGTCCACAACGGGTTCATCTTCGTCATACCCCGAGTAGTGGGGAGCGATAAATTCTTCATCCATGGAGGTGCCCTCAATCGAAGTCAGTGTCAGACACAACGCGCCTGCGTCATCGTCAATACGCCCATGCAGTCGCTGCTTGCCAACCTGTACGTGGCCAGCGCCCTGGGCCTAGAAGAAATTCTGTTCCGGTATCAGCACATCCCCAGCCCGCAGGCCACGTACCTGTGCAATCGGTAATTGCAGGCGTCCAAGCGTCACGGCAATTGCCAGTTGAAACGATGCGGGCAACGGCGCGGCATTGCTGCGCCACGCCCCGGCATCACACAACGCGAGGAAGGTCTCGGCCGTCAGCCACAGGTAGCCCAATGCACGGGAGGCCCCCAGCGTCACGCTGAGTCGACAACCAAACCCCTTTGGGCGCTCGACCTCCAGCAGTCGCACATGGCCCAGCAGTGCTTGCACCTGCGGGCTCAGATGATGCTGGAACAACGCCCAGAACCAGGAATCCGGATCGTTGCCCGTCTTGGCCAAGGTCACCGGGCATTCGCCCAGCAGACTGAGCAAGGGGCCAGCCTCGGCCAGCGCCAGCACCCCGCGTGCCGTTTCGAAGCACAATGACTGGCCCGCAGTGGGCGCACGACCCGGTTCGAGCCATAACTCACCACGCTGCCCCGCGACGTCGAAGGGCAAGCGCAAGCCGCGCCCGAGACGACGGCGTGCGGCAACCACGTCACCACTGACCCGAGGCAGCGGCACTGCCGGAATCATCATGCAGCCCCGACAGAGGGAAGCGACAGGCTGACCGTTTGCCCCAACGATTGTGTAAAGCGGTCCTCAACCTGTTGTCGCACGCCGTTCAGCCAGCGCGCCGTCGCATCATCTTGTGCATCCAGGTCGATACTCCAGGCGCTCTGTTCACGGCGCACACTGGCGTTGATTCGCCCCAGACGGGGCAAGTACAACACCGCCTGCAGCGGCCACTGCGACGCGGCCTGCAGGCGAGGTACCAGTTGCTCGGCCAGCGCCTCGATCATGGCCGCAGCGCCCGACGTCTTGATTCCCGACAGCTGAGTCCCGGCACCAGAACCGTCCCCCTCACCCGCCCACAACCGGGAAAACAATCGTGTCAGCTCCGCAGGCAGGACGCCCGCTATAGCGGGCTCTCGTTCTTCTCGCGTTTCACGTGGGCGTGGACGCTCAGAGGGTTTATCTGAAACCTGGGTCATGTCGGCTCCTGCGCCAGTAAAAGAGATAACTCCTGAAGTTTTTCCACCTGCCGCAGGCAGGCGGTGACCTGCTTTTGGGCTCTGCCGACGCAGGTCTGTCGTTCTTCCTGCTGGCCCTGCAAGGCTTCCAATTGCCCCATGCCCCGACGGGTATTGGCCGATAAGGAACGTTCCTGCGCGCCCCAGGACTTCAGCGCCTGCAGGTTCAATACCTGACCCTGGTGCTCACTGAGCAACTGGGCGCTTCGTTCAGCCTCATCACGCCGGATCTGCTCAAGTGCATCCTCGGCCTGGCGGATATTGGCAAGCAGGGCCTGCTGGGCCCGCTTCGCCTCACGCAAGGCACGCTCAGCCCGGTCTGCCCGGTGCCGGCGCAGACGGCGCAGCGTCTCGACTTCGCCGAGCAGCCCATCAGAATGGGACATAGGCCGTCAGCTCCTTGAGTTGCTCAAGCGTCGTTGCCATCGGCGCAGGCTCGCGCAAGTCCTGACGCAGGAAATTGTCCACCGCCTGGCGACTGTCCACCGCCAGGTCGGTCAAGGCATCGCTGCCGGGCTGGTATTCCCCCAGCTTGAGCATCAGTTCGATCTGCTGATAGGCCGACAACAAGCGTCGCAACGCCGTGCCCGCCTGGATATCCACAGGCTCGGCGACGTTGCTCAGGATCCGCGAGAGGCTCGCCAGCACATCCACGGCGGGATAGTGCCCACGTTCCGCCAACTTGCGAGACAACACGATGTGGCCGTCGAGCAACGAGCGCACTTCATCGGCCACCGGATCGTTCATGGAGTCCTGCTCGATCAACACGGTGTAGATCGCCGTGATCACCCCCTCACGGGTCAACCCGGCGCGCTCTACAAGGCGCGGCAGCAGGCTGTACACAGAAGGAGGCAGGCCGCCGCGCCCGAGGGGTTCGCCGGCAGCCAGGCCGATCTCGCGTTGGGCCCTGGCGAATCGGGTGAGGGAGTCGATCAGCAGCAGCACTCGCTTGCCCTCACGCCGAAAACCTTCAGCCAATGCCGTAGCCGTAAAGGCTGCACGCGCTCGCTCCATGCTGGAACGGTCGGACGTGGCGCAAACCAGTACGGCCTTGGAACGCAGTTGCTCATCGAGTTCATGATCGAGGAATTCACGCAGTTCCCGACCCCGCTCGCCGATCAGGCCGAACACAATGACGTCGCACTCCACGTTACGAGCGATCTCGGCCAACAGGGTGGTCTTGCCGCAACCGGCCCCGGCGAACAGGCCCACGCGCTGGCCTTCGCCTAGCGTCAACAAGCCATCGATCGAACGCACGCCGGTGGCCAAGGCGCGGTTGATACGCGGTCGATCAGTCGGCAACGGCGCCTCACACAACACGGCGCTGGAGTCCGGCGAGTCAGCCTCGACAAACGCACTCGGGCCTTCTCCCGTAATCGGTCGCCCGAAGCCGTCCAGCACCTGGCCCAGCAAAGCCTCGCTGACCTGCACGCGATGCGAGACCCCAAGACGCTCCACGCCGGCGCCCACCTGCACGCCTTCCAGATTACCCAGGGCGCTGAGCACCGCGTCCTGCTGATCGAAACCGATGATCTCGGCCAGCATGTAGTCACCCTGCTTTTTCTCGACCCGACACAGATCACCGATACGCGCTTGAGGCAGCCGACACTGCAACAACATGCCATTGACGCGCTGGATGCGCCCCCGCATGGTCACCGGTGCGAAGGTGGCCAGCGATTGGATCTGGCGTTGCTGCCAGGCTTCCAGGCGTGCTTGCAGTTGCGCACTCACCAGCGCACCTCGTAGCGCTGTACGCCGTCGAACACCACCTTGCTGTTGTCGATCAGCACCAGGCGCAGGCCGTCGACCTCATCCCCGACAAACAGGCGGCTACCCTCCTCCAGAACCACGTGACCATTGGGCCCGCCCACGATCTGCACAATCTTGAACGGCAACGTCCCATCGCGTGCGCGCACACGGCTGATCACCGGCACGGCGCTGTCGAACTGCTCGCCAAAACGGCTGAGCATGCGCGCCACCAGATCCACGTCGTCCTGTGAAACATCCCCACTGAGCGCAACCTGCCCATTGATCACTTGCAAGCTGACTCGCTGGTTTAGTTCACGCTCGCTGAGCATCTTCAACAACTGCTGGCGTACCTCAAACGGTGATGCCAGCTCGTGTTTTCGCTCCACAGGCGGCATCAGGGAGGCCTGGGCCTCAGGTTTCCCGGTGGACGCCATGCCGACCACGATGAAGATCACCGTCACCACCAGCACCAGCGTAATCAGACGCTTCTGCTGAGCGTGCGAAATGGCCGATAACTTAAGCACCGGCACCGGCTCACTGACCCGTGGCGACACCTCCGGTGCAGAGGCTGCAGCCTGGGGCCAGGGCTCATCGGCCAACGTGACGCACAACCGTACGTTGCCCACTAGAAACGTGGCGTTCAGCGCCAGATGCGCAATCTGCGCCAGCACCTGACCCTCTGCATCCTGCAACAACCCGGCCTCAGCCTGCACCGACCAGTTCGAGTCGATGAGTCGCAGCCGGGCATGCTGCTCGGCGATGCCTGGATCGCTCAGCACCAGGTCAGCATCGGCGTGGGCACCGATGCTCCACTGCTCTCCGAACAAGGGCAGCGCAGCCCCCTGATGCCGCCCATCAAGCACTCGCAATTCGAACATCAGCGAGCCCCCCAGGCCTGACATAGCCAAGTCTTCATGCCACCGCACCGCGCATCAACTCGTCCTGGCCCAGGTCGAAACGCCCCAGCACCTTGACCTTGGAGGCGTTGCCCAGCTCAGCGAAAGACAGCACCGGCACGTGGTTGAACTCCTCCAGCAACAACGTACGCAGCGGGCTGCGCAAGTCCTGAGCAACCAGCATCACACTCCTGAGTTTGGGACGAACGGGAAAGGCTTGATTGAGCAGGCTGACCAACGTCGCGCTGTGTTCGTCATCGAGGGCGAAGAACACCCCGGTCTGGGTCTGGCGCAGCGCCTCACGCAGGATGTTTTCAGTGTGCGGCGACAGCAACCAGGCATGCAGGCCGTCGGCTTCGCTGTACTGGTGGTAGATCTGTGCCTTGAGCGCAATACGCGCGTAGTCGGCCAGCGCGTCCGGCTCGCGTTCATGCTGGCCGTACTCGATCAGCGACTCGACGATCAGCCGTACGGCGCGCAACGGCAAACCCTCGCTGGCCAGGCGTTGCAGTACTGCCGAAAACCGCGACAGCGGCATGATCCGCTGCAGTTCCTGGACCAGTTCGGGTTGGTTGTGCTCCAGCCAACTGAGGATCGACTTGCTCTCCTGGATCCCCAGGAACTGCGGCCCGCTGAGCATCATCGCCTGCTTCATGCGCTCAACGATCAGGCTCGCCGAGGTGAAGCGCTCCAACTGCGGGTCATCGAGCAGCGGATCATCCGGCGCCAACCAGAGCCAATCCTGTTCATCGCGCTCCACCAACCCTGGAATGGCATGTGCCGGCTCAACCGTCAGCGCTTTGCGCTCCACCGCCACATGGCTGACCACCGATGCCTTGACCATGGGCACTTCGTGGACACAGAAGCGCATTTCGTCGTCGTCCAGTGAGTCGTCGAGTTCCACCTCGAACGGTGGCAGCGTCAAGCCGATATTGGCGACCAGCGCATTTCGGGCCTGGCGGATCGAGTGAACAAGATCCGTCACCTCAGGCGTCCCGCGTAGCACCGGGGAGAATTGCAGCAGGTAGGGCCGCGACGGATCAAACCCACGTAAGTCCTCTCGGCCGTTCTCTTCAGGACGCACCGTTTCGGCGGCTTCAGTAGCAGGTTGCTCCTGCCGTTGACGCTGGCGCATCAGGTAGTACCCCAGGCTGCCGGTGACCAGCGCGATCAGGATAAACACTCCAGTGGGCATGCCGGGTACCGCGGCAAAAGCGAGCATTCCCACCGAGGCGATCATCCAGCTCTTGGGTTCGCTGGTCATTTGCCGGGCAATTTCGGCGCCCATGTTGCTGGCGCCCTTGCGTCCGTCCGGCGCCACACGGGTGATGATCATGCCGGCGGTGAGGGAGATCAGCAGCGCCGGGATCTGTGCGATCAGGCCGTCGCCGATGGTCAATACCGAGTACAGCGTAATGGACTCGGAAGCGCTCAAGCCGTGCTGAAACATGCCGGTGGAAAAACCACCCAGCAAGTTCACCACAACGATGATCAGGCCCGCGATGGCGTCGCCTTTGACGAATTTCATGGCCCCGTCCATGGCCCCGAACAGTTGGCTCTCACGGGACAACTGCTCCCGTTTGTCCCGCGCTTGCATGCCGTCAATCAAGCCGGCCCGCAAGTCGCTGTCGATGGACATCTGCTTGCCGGGCATCGCGTCCAGGCTGAAACGCGCCGCCACTTCGGCCACCCGTTCCGAGCCCTTGGTGATCACCAGGAAGTTGACCAGGGTCAGGATCAGGAAGATCACCATCCCCACGGCGAGGTTGCCGCCCACTACAAAGTTGCCGAAGGCCTCGACGATGTCTCCGGCGTCCTGCTCCAGCAGGATCAGGCGTGTCGTGGCAATCGACAGAGACAGGCGAAACATGGTGGTCAACAGCAGGATCGACGGGAACGAAGAGAACGCCAGGGGGCCTGGCAGGTACAACGCCAACACGATCAACAGGCATGAGATGCAGATGTTGAGCGCGATCAGGATGTCCACCAGCCAGGTCGGCAGCGGCACGATAAAGATGAACACGATGGCCATCACCACCACGGCGCCCAGCACTTCTGCGCGTTGCGCGACCTTGAGCAGAAAACCGTTGATGGCCGAAAGCGCTCTCACGCCATGACTCCCAGCTCACCCGGAAAACGCGCGGGGCCACGCGTCACCCGGTCCAGCTCACCGATCACCGCCAGAAAGCCACGCAAGGTTTCTTCGCGTACCCGCCCGTCGAGCCATATCGCCAAAGGCAATTGCTGGACCACGGGATAAAGCGCATTGAGGGCCAGCAATTGCTGGGCATTCGAACTGCCTGACAGGTCGCGTCCAAGCCGCAGGATTTCGGCAGCCGCGATACCCGCGCCCGCGTAACCCAGCAGACGTTGCAGCAGGCTCACAGCATCATGATCGATACCCAGCCGTTGCATCAGGGCATTGCAACCGGCCAACACGCCGCTCAACTGTCCACAACTTTGCAGCCCCAGTAACAGGGTACGCAACAGCGGCGTTGGCAGTGACGACACCTTGGCCGCGATGTCGTCCGCCAAAGCCTTGCGCATCATCTTGAGCCCGTCGGCAAGCCGTTCTTCGCCATAAACCCCCAGCAACGCCTGCATCATCGTCGCCAACGATTGACGCGCGACCACACTGGCGTAGTAGAGCGTACGCAGCGCCTGGCGTTCCTGTGGATCGGTACTCGCCGCTTGCAGCGCCACGGCAATGTTCAGGCCAGCCTGGATCTCCCCTTTGAAGCGGACCTCCAGCTTGGCAATTGCATCACGCGCCAACGCTGCTTCCGACGGGCGCACTTCAACGTCGGCCTGGGTTGCCACATATTTGAGTACCACGAACGCACGTGCGGGGTCTCCACCCGCCAGTTCCAGCAATTTGTCGACATGGGGATGCTGCAGCAACTGCCAGCGGATGCGGCGCGAAAGGCTCGCGAGGGTCGCCTGGGCAGGGTGACCCAACTGATCATAAATTTGCGCGAGCTGCTCGGCCGGCGGCACGCGCACGCTCATCTTGCGCTGGCTCAACGGTTGAGTGTTGTTTTGCACTTCCAGGCTGAACAGGTGGGCGAGCTCATCCATGCCAGAAGCCGGCGCCGGTGTGGAGGTCGGGCTGACGGCAGGTTGATCCAGCGGCTGGACCTTTTGCACATCCGGGGAGGATTCGACTTTCATGGACAGACCTGAACAGGAAGAGTGTTTCCCTGTGTGGCAAGGCCAGCGCAAATGGTTCCAAAAAGTCAGATCACACGAAAAGTTTGAAAAGACTTGCACAGACCTTCAAGGCTCTATGCAAAAGGCTGCACAAAAAAACACTTTATAAAAAAATTTATCGATGTAAATCAGCATGTTATAAAAATTATTTTCTTGGCATAGCCAGTGCAAAAGGGGTTCCCGTCGACACCTTTTCGACTGCGTCTACACCAAGGAAACAATCATGAATATCCCTATTGAAGCTTTAGCGCACCTCGTTGGCAGCTCGCCTCAATTCATGCTTCACCTGACAGACGACCAGCAAAAAAAACTGCGGCGCTTCATTCACAAGCGCGTACTCAACCCTGAAGATGCGGATGATCTTCTGCAATTGACGTACCTGGAAGCCTGGCGCAACCGCGAGCGTTTCAGCGGCAATGCCACACTCAGCACTTGGATGTGTGGCATTGCGCAAAACCTCATCCGCAACCACTTCCGGCGCTTGTACGCCAAACCCGTGCATTGCGAGTTTGATGAGTCGCTCTGGCATGGTCAGGAAGACAACCACAATCTGGATTGGGAGTTTGAGGTCAACCGTCGCCTGGAAAAAACCCTGAGCGCTATCGATCATCTGCCGACGGAAATGCGCAAGACGCTGTACGCCTCACTGGAAACCGACGGCAGCTATCAGGACACAGCCGACGCACTGGACATTCCTATCGGCACCGTGCGCTCACGCCTGTCACGGGCCCGCGAACAGCTCAAGCGCGCCACGCACAACCCGAAACACCCTTAACGTCATCGCACGCGTTGAGCGGCAGGGATATCTGCTCAACGCGATCACGTTTTGCGGGGCCTTGGCACGGTGAATACTGATCCACTCGTCGCCAGATCCGCTGATTTCGCTTAAACAGTTGAAAGCGTAGATAAAAATTCAAAATAAATACTTGACGCATTCCCGTTCTACGCGAATAATGCGCGCCACTTGGCTACATAGCTCAGTTGGTTAGAGCATAGCATTCATAATGCTGGGGTCCGGGGTTCAAGTCCCTGTGTAGCCACCAAGTACCGATCCATAGATGTCTACAGCAGTCTATGAATCACCTCAAGAAGCCCGCCTAGTGCGGGCTTTCTTGTTTCTGGCGTTTCAAAACACCACTGCCTCACAGCGCCTTATCCTGAACGCCCTCCTTCCTGAAACCCCATTTCGCCTTCAGTTTTGCGGGGGTTCCCGCGCCTCAGTCGGAAACACCTGACATCCAAAGCCATTTACTTCCAAGCATGCTCCACAGGGTTTGAATACAGCCACGTTGCCCTGAACCTCCATCACTGGAGGTTGCTTGGACATGTAACAAGGATGTCATATGACAAATAATTCAGAGGGGCGCTTCATGCCGATAGCACCGCTGATCATTCCCGAAATACTGCTTCCGTTTCCCTGCCCGCCGCCACGTTCTGACAGCCATCGGTTGCGGGAACATGCCCTGGCCTGGGCGCAACGATACGGCTTGATCGGCCGTCGGGGTGCGCACCGGCTAAGCACCACTACGCTGCTCGACCTGGGCATAGCGCTGTGCGGACAAGCCCCGACGCACCAGGCCGAAACCCTGGTGTGCTGGTATCTTTGGGCACTCACACTCGATGACCGGATCGATGACGGCCCCTGGGCAGAAAACGGCGTGCTGGAACGTTTCGTCGCAGCCGTGCAGGCCATAACCGAGAGCGACGGTGTCGACTCACCCGATGAAATCGGCCGGCTTGATGACCCAATGCTCAGTGTCCTGATCGATGATCTGTGGCCACGGACACGGAGCTGGGGTGACGAGCGTTGGCGGCATCGGCTTGTACGCAATTTACTCGGGCATTTGCGTGCGCAGGCGACCCTGGTGAGAATGCGCGAAACCGGCACGGCGCTCACGTTGGCCGAATATCTTCCGTTGCGACGGGATTCGTTTGGTGCGCTGTTCTTCTTTGATCTCATCGACGCAGCCGAAACGCTCGACCCCTACGAGCATTCAGAGAACATCCAATGGTGGAACACACTCCGCGAGCACGCTGCCGATATCATCACCTGGACGAACGATATCCACTCGATTGCCAAAGATGTGGTGTGTGGTGAGCGCTTCAACCTGGTATCCGTTCTGGCGGACACCCATGGCACCGACTGGCCAGTGTCGATCGAAGCGGCCCTGCACATGCTGAATACAGCCGTCGAGGCATTCACCCAGGCCTCAGCTCGGCCCCACCGAGCGTCCGCCGCTACCGACCCGGGGCGGCTGCGCCAGGTTGCCCGAGCGGCGGGCGATTGGCACAAGAGCGTTTCCCGGTATCACCTGCAGACCACCGACGCCAAGGGTCAGGCCAACCGGCAGGTGGACCTGGCGTGCATCCCCCCTACCCTGAAATCCCGGCAATTCGAAATCGACCCCTACCCCCTTTATGAGCGTTTGCGTGCCACGCTGCCCATTGTCTACGACGAGCCTACGGACGTGTGGCTGGTCAGCCGTTATGCGGATGTCAAGGCAGCGTTGACCCACCCCGGAACGAGCAGCAACAACTACAGCTGGCAAATCGGACCGTTGCTGGGGCACACCATTGTCGCCATGGACGGTTGTGAACACGCCCAGCATCGAGCGTTGCTAAGCCCGTCGTTCCGCAGCAAGGCCCTCACAGTCCTTGAAGCATCGGTCACCTCGGTGAGCATGGACCTGTTGGCGCAGATGCGTGGCCGCCGTCAGGTGGACCTTGTTGCCGATTTCACCTCCGTGCTGCCCGTGCGCGTGATGGCTCGCGCGCTAGGGCTCCCGGCTGAAACCCCGGAGGAAGTCGCTCGGCTGAAGAACTGGTGTGCTATCGGCTTCGCCTACATGGGCAACTACCGACAGGATCCGACCCTCTTGACCGGCGGTTTATCCAACCGTGACAGTTTCTACGACTTCATCCAGCCCCACATCGACGCCCGTCGCGCGGCACCCACCGACGATTTGATCTCACATCTTGTGGCCGCGCGGATTGACGGCCAGCCCTTGTCCGAGGCGTTCGTGCGGGCCTACTGCGCGATCTTGATGACGGCCGGCAGTGAGACCAGCCACGGTGCCTTGGCAAACCTCATCGTCAATCTGCTGAAAGAGCCCGGCGTGAAAGAGGCGGTGATGGCTGATCCGGACTTGATGGACAATGCGCTCGCTGAAACCTTGCGACGCAACCCTCCTTTGCAACTCATTCTCCGGGAGGCCCGTGAATCGCTGGAGCTGCCGTCCGGAACCATTCCTTGCGGCGCGACCCTGGCCTGCCTGATCGGCTCGGCCAACCGTGATCCGGACCAGTTCACCGATCCGGACATCTTCAGTATGTCGCGCCCCCATCAGGAGACGAATCATTTTGCGTTCGGCGCAGGGCGTCATTTCTGCCTGGGAACCATGCTTGCACGCATGGAAATCACCCTCGGCGCTCGCCTGTTGCTACAGACCTTTCCAGACGTGCGCTGGGCTCCAGGGTTCCAGCCCGCCGAACACGGTTTCCTCAACCGCTGCCCTCCTCGACTGGAGGTTGCACTGTGAGCATCACTGGCCCAGCCGAGGAGCCCGGCTACACCAACAGCTATCTCGGTGATCAGCATGCCGGCCAGTTGGCGCGGATGCGCACCCTGGAGCGTGCCTTTGACCCGCTGAGCCACACAGTGTTTAGCCAACTGTCCCTTCCGGACAAGCCGACCCTGCTTGACCTCGGCGCTGGCGCCGGATCATTCGCTGGCTGGCTGAGCAAGCGCTATCCCGACGCGACGGTCATTGCCACCGACATTGACACCCGGTTTCTCAACGACATACCTGGCATTCAGGTGGTCACGCATAATGCCGTGACCGATGATTTCCCCGCCGCCTCTTTTGACGTGGTGCACGTCAGGGCCTTGTTGTGCCACCTTCCCGAGCGCGAAGACATATTGACCAGAGCAGCCACCTGGGTCCGTCCGGGCGGCTGGCTGGTGACCGAAGATGTGAGCTTGCGACCCAGCTTGAGCACGGCCAACCCACTGTTCCGGAAAATCGCCCAGGCCGGTTTCACGCTCCTGGAGCAGTCCATTGGCTCCGACATGCTCTGGGCCGACACGCTCCACGACCGGCTAGGTGAACGGGGACTTTGCAATATCGGGTATCGCACCCTGGAAGGCCGCATCGGCGACAACAGCCCGGCCGACGCATTCTGGGCGGCAACCACAGCACAAGCCGGACCGACGTTACTGAAGCTCGGGCTGCTCACTCAGGATGACCTTGATGCCATGGCCAGGCTGCGCGCCTCTGCGACCCTCACCGAGGCAGCGTTGACGTTCATCAGCGCCTGGGGGCAAGTGCCCGAGCGTGGGTAGACAGCCGTAACTGCACAAAAGAGGACACCGAATGACAGACTCCGTGATTTTGGTCGACGCACACGATCGTCAGATTGGTGTGTGTGATAAACGCGACGCACACCTGGGGGAGGGCCAGCTTCATCGCGCATTTTCGGTTCACCTGATCGACAGTGTCGGGCGTCACCTGATTCAACGTCGTGCCGCAGGCAAAATGCTTTGGCCTGGGTTCTGGTCGAATGCCTGCTGCAGCCATCCGGCGCCTGGCGAGACTGTTCTGGACGCAGCGTGTCGTCGCCTGCGCGAAGAGCTGGGGGTCCGCGCCTCCTGCCGCTTCCTGTACAGTTTTGAATACCATGCGCGCTTTGGGGGGATCGGTGCGGAACATGAGTTATGCCATGTATTGGTTGCTCAATCTGACACGGTGGTCTCCCCGGCCGTCGAAGAAGTCAGCGAGATCCAGTGGCTGAGCCGCGCTCAAGTCTCAACCCAACTCGCAGATCCGGCAGCACACTTCACGCCCTGGTTTCGAATGCAGTGGCGCCGCCTTTTAGCGCAGCACCACTTATTCGATACGCCAACCTCTCAGGCATAAGTTCAGCTCGCTGATAGACCTTGCGTCCTCACGCGCAGGTCGCCCAGGTCAATCGTCAGATCAGGGCTCGGCAGACTGCCCAACGTGTCGTTCAGGTTCATTCGCAATGGCTTGTCGGGGTCCTGCCCGTATTCAAGGTCTGCATTGACGAGCTTCTGGGAATGACTCAGGCCGGCACTGCTGGAAAAACTGAGATTCGTCATAGCGGGTATCGACATGCCATGGGACTGGGTGGCGGTGTAGCCCAGGCTCATGTGCTTGACCCGCAGATTGTTGCGATCACTCAGTGCGCGCTTGATCAGCGGCTCGGTACTTTCTCCGGCAAGGTGACTGCGCTCTATCGCTCGCAGGACCTCTGGCTTGATCTCCATGCCAAGCGTGATTGAAGTGCCTTCGCCACGCTGCAACTGGTCGAGCACCTGGGCAAACTGCGGATCATCCTTCATCCATTGTTCAATCGCCGCTTTGTTGGCCGGCGCCACATCATCCAGCCAGGCATGGCGCCCATCGTCCCGCAAGCCGACACGGGTGACCGACGACTCAACCGACGCCAGTTGGCGCAACCCATTCCTTGCCAGGTTTTGCTGGTTCATCAGCTTGTCGAGTGATTGGCTGATCGCGTGATAGGCGTCCGGTTTTGTTGCAAGGGACGGATGAGTCGCGAGGAACTGCTGCAGAGTGGCCAACTGCTGATCCACTGTGCCCTCCGACAACTCGGTCGATGCCAGCTCCCGCCTGAATGTCGGCGAGTAGAGCGACACGCTGTGTTTGAGCTCATCAACCTGCGACTGACTCACCGGTTGCGGGTGCTTGAAGGCAAAATTGAAGGCCTGGGATACCCCGCGATCAAACTTCACCATGACCGACAAGTCTGGCAACGCAAACCCAATCATGCTGGGCCCGCCGCTTTCAGCTCTGACCAACGCCAGCGTATTGAAGGGGGCAATATTGGCCCCGACGCCGCCCTGCCGGAGAAACTGCGTATGCGTTGCCGTGCTGTGGCTAGTGCCGGTTTCAGTACGCGCGGCGGACTGGTTCGTATCTTTATGAAAAAGATTGAGGCTGGCCACCCCTCCCACGCCAGCACGGATCACCGAGTCCAGCTCAGCGATGTCTTCCTGCGGGTTATACATCAAGCGCAATTGCGCAAGTGCGTCCACATTGACGTCGCTACTCACCTTAGAACTCTTGCCTGCCGTGTGCGCCTCCCCTAACGCCAGCAGGTCATAGACGCTACCTGTCTCGCCGGTAAGGATCGACATCATCTTGCCAAAGTCCGCTTCTTTCACATCGAAGGCGATGCTTGCCCCCTTGTTTTTTGCAACCGCCGCCGTCAGTTCCGCTGCGACCCTCAAGCCCGGCCCCACCGCCTCCGATCCTCGACCTAACGTCAAGCCTGAACCCACCGAGCCCGCCAGTCGACGCATATCGTCAGAACTGATTTCAACCCGAGCACCTTTGTCGGTGCGGCTGATACTCACCCCATGGGTGTGAGACTTAGAGACCCCCAGATAAAACTCCACGGGTGCAATGGGTTTTATCTCCGTCATCAGCAACCCCAGGCTTTTGCCTTGGGTGCGGCTCGGGGAAAGGGTCTGACCACTGCCCAGTTGCTGTATCTGCTGCGTCATCGCCTCCTTGATGGAAGCATCGGTGGGCAACCCCAAGAGCCCCGAAAGATGCCAATGAAGCGCAGAGCCCGGCGTTCCAAGATCCTTGGCCAACAGTTTAAAGTTGCCATACAAGGATTCCGCCTGCTCGTAACTGGCAATGCCTTGGCTGACCAACGTGTGCACAGGGCTATTCTTGAACGTTTGCATGACATCGCGCAGAGACGCTTCTATACGCGTCAAGGCACTTGGGCTATAGCCGGACGTAGCGTCGAGCGCCTGTACCAGGTCCGCCAACTGCTTGAGCGTACTCGCATGATGGATCAGGTCGCCTTCGATCAATGCCGAGGGGTGATCAAGGTCGCGCTTATTCCCGGGCTTGGACGCGGGAAGCGTCAAACCCTGCCCCTCAAAGTTGGCCAGCAATGCGGCGGTCGGCTTTTGCGACGAGGACGAGACTCTTTTGAACGCTTCATATAGCTGATGCAGCGTCGAGTCAGGGTTAACTTTCGCCCTGCTCAATGTGGGCTTGGGGTCAAACGCCAAACCGTGAGCATCGCCCATGCGGCGTGCGCTTGACTGGCTGCTCTGCTCCACCTGCGTCAACGCCTGGCGGATTTGTTCGGCCAGTGCCTGTCGCGGCCCAGGTTCGCTCAGGGCAGCGAGCCGATGATTGAGATCAGCAGAAACCGGTCGGCTCTGTGCGAGTGCATTGAGTTGCTGGTGCAATCGCTGATCGTCAGCGTAGACGCTCTCCAATCCCTTGCGGCCATTGAAGTGTTGCGCAACGCCTTTAGCCTTTTGGCCGAGGGCTTCCAGGGGGTGAAAGTGTGCGCCGATGCCTTGGAAAAATGAACGCTTGAGCGGTATCCCTTCACGGGTTTGTCCCATGACATTACTGCTGACCGTCAGTGCCCCTCCGGAAAACTGCCCGCGCATTTGCGTGCTCGCCAACGTGTCGGCCAGCGACGGCGCCTGGGTCGTCAATGGCAACGGGCCCCACTCCATCGCGCTGGTGGAGGCATTGTCCAGTTGGAAAAACTGCTTATCCCACCCTCCAATCAGGTGATGGTCAGCCCCCATGCGCAAGGACTCCAACGGTTGGCGACCCGGTAATTCAACCCTGCTCCAACGTTGCGCGCTCGCGGTATTGCCCTGCCAAGCCTGACGATCCAACCTGAACAGCTCACCGCCCCGTGTGTGCGCATAAAGATTACCCACGTGATCCAGGGCCAGTGTTTTTATATCAATCGAAGGTGACGCGTGAAGCGGCCTGGCATCCCCGTCGTGGTGAACCTGAAGCTGGTGATCCTGATCGACGGTGACAAAATTGCGCCCGTCGACGACCGCGAATCCGGTAATGCGTCGCTGATCATTGCCTACGAGCACTTCGTCAACAGACACGTGCGGGCGCGGAATGGGAAGCGCGGCCAAATCATGGCTGGCCCCCTCAATCAGCGGATCGCGCACTTTACCGATGGTCACCGCCTTCAGTTGCCCGTCTTGCAGCACATAGGCACGGCCATCCAACCCGCGCTCCAGATGTTCGACGCCAGGTTGAGCAGTGTCTTGCCAACGTTGCGCCGCCGCGTCCCAGGTCAGCAGGCTGCCTGCGTCCAACGCAACCCTGCCCCGCTGTCCAAGGTCGACCGCCGCCGCCAGTGCTTGTTGACTGGGCAGAGGCAGGCCTTTCTCAATGCCCTTGACCAGCACGTCGCTGAGGTTCCATTGCGGACGAAGATCGCTTGCTTCACGCAAGGGCACACTGTGCAATTGCTGCCGTGCGTCGCGCACCTTGGCATTGAGTTGTCCTTGATCATCGTGAAAGAAGCCTTCGACACGGACGGCCCCCTTCAGCGCTCGCTCCAGCGAGTCGACCGGCTGCCCGACCATCGGCAGCTGCTGACCTCGTGCCATACGCAGGTCTGCTTGGACCAGCTCGCCATCCGTTGTCGCACCATACAGCGTGTTTCCAGACAACCCGATACGTGCGAGCTGCACAGGCACTCCTGCCTCATCCACCGGCTGCAACGCCTGTACACTCCCGCCCTGGACCTGCACAAAAGAAGCATCCAGGGTCTGGCTCAACTGCACCGTCGTACGGCCATGCGCACTGCTGTCTGCAAAGCCTTTGGGGGTCTTCAGCAACTGCCCTTCGTTCGTCAAGCCAATGCGGCTGAGTGCACGGCTATCCGCATCGGGCACCCAGGAAAGTGTGAGCGGTTCAAAGCGAAACAGGCGCTGGCCCTCCAGGCGAAACTGCTGGCCATCCACCGTCGTCTGAACAGCGCTGACACTCCCCACATGCGCGCGCCCCGGACTCTCGCCAACGCCGCCGGTTGTATCCGCAAGACTGCTTTTGAATACCGCAGCAACAGCCGGCGTGGATTGGATGTGAAACACGTACTGGCGCTCATCCTTCATGCGCAACGTACCTGCTGCAGAAGGACCATCAGCCACATAGTGCTTATCGGGCTGGTTGAGGTGGCGGGCGATATCACGCCCGGTGAGTGTCGTATCAGCCTGCACCCTGCCATCGCGCAGGGACACATCGAACTGCATCGAAGTCGGTTGCAACGGTTGATAGTGCAACAACACGGGCGGAGGCGGTTCCTGGGCCGGCCTCTTCAAGCGTTCCACCAGGTCATGCTGCAGCTTAAAGAGAGCTTTCAATTCTGTGCGCATGGCAATACTCCCAAACAAAATTCATCACAGCTGTCTAGTGGGTATCCGCCCTGTTTGGTTCCAGGCAGGCTTTTCCATAACGGCGACTGCATGCGCAGGAAAAAACCGCTCATCTGTATTTTGACGCTTGCCTGACCCACTGTTAGTGTCCGGCTCCACCCTTACACGGAGTGCTCTCGATGAAACTGGATATCTTTCAGGTCGACGCTTTCAGTCAATCCGTCTTCGGCGGCAACCCGGCCGCTGTCTGCCCACTGACCGAGTGGCTCAGCGATGAGCAGCTGCAAAACATCGCGGCAGAAAACAACCTCTCTGAAACCGCCTACTTCGTGCCCCGTGACGGGTTCTACGAGTTGCGCTGGTTTACGCCGGAGGTCGAAGTGGACCTGTGCGGCCACGCCACACTTGCGGCGGCGTGGGTGCTGATTCACCAACTGGCGGATGCACCTGAAGTGTTGCGCTTTGCGACACGCAGCGGCGAACTGCGGGTGACCCGCAACGGCGACGAACTGGCGATGGACTTCCCGGCAAAGCAACCCCAACCCTGCGAACCACCCGACGGAATGTTGAGCGCGCTGGGCATTGAACAGGCCGACGTGTTCAGCACCGATGACTACATCGTGTTGCTGGAAGACGAAGCGCAAGTCGCCGCACTGAAGCCGGATTTCGCCCGCCTCAAAGGCTTGCCGAAACGCGGAATTGCAGTGACCGCCAAAAGCGCGCGATTTGATTTTGTTTCGCGCTGGTTCGGTCCCAACGTGGGTGTGAATGAAGACCCTGTCACCGGCTCAGCCCACACTTCACTGGCGCCATTCTGGGCGGAACGCTTGGGCAAGTCGCAACTCACAGCGGAACAAGGCGGAACACGTCGTGGCCAACTGCGCTGCGAACTCAAGGGTGACCGCGTGATCATTTCCGGCCATGCCGTGCTCTACCTTCAAGGCACGATTTATCTGTAAGAAGCAGTACCCCAAGGACAACAGATCATTCTCAAAATGAACGGAGTTCAGCGCGTGTTTTCGATTTCCCGCCTTCAACTGTCGGTGATTGCCGCAGCCCTTGCCCTGGCTGCATGCAACACTTCTGTCAACGAACAGCCCCCGGCCCCCGAACTGGGTTCAGGTTATCGCACCGACCTCACCACCCAACACGCCGAGCGCCATATGGCCGCCGCTGCCAACCCCCTGGCGGCCGAGGCTGGACGCGAAATGCTGCGCAAAGGCGGTTCGGCGATTGATGCAGCGATTGCGATGCAGGCGGTGTTGACCCTGGTGGAGCCGCAGTCATCCGGCATCGGCGGTGGTGCGTTCATCATGCTGTGGGACGGTAAAAACGTGCACGCCTATGACGGCCGCGAAACCGCGCCGGCCGGGGCGACGGAACAGTTGTTCCTGAAGGCCGATGGCAAGCCGATGGCATTCCCAGAGGCGCAGATTGGTGGGCGTTCGGTCGGCACGCCTGGCGTATTGCGCGCACTGCAGATGGCACACAAGAAGACCGGGCACCTGCAATGGGCCGAGCTGTTCGAGCCGGCGATCCGCTTGGCGGAACAGGGCTTCGCGATTTCTCCACGCCTGCACAGCCTGATTGCGGCCGACCGCTATATCGCACAGTCGCCGGACATGGCGGCGTATTTCCTGAAAGCCGATGGCACGCCGAAAGCCACCGGTACCCTGTTGAAAAACCCGGCACTGGCCAACGTATTCAAACGCATCGCCAAGGAAGGCCCGGATGCGCTGTATCAAGGGCCGATTGCCGATGAGATCGCACGCAAGGTGCAAGGCCATCGCAACGCGGGCAGCCTGTCCCAGGCGGATCTCAGGAGCTATACCGCCAAGGAGCGTACGCCGCTGTGCACCGACTACAAACAGTGGAAAGTCTGCGGTATGCCGCCGCCGTCATCGGGCGGAGTTGCCATTGCGCAAATCCTCGGCACCTTGCAGGCGCTGGAGGCCCGCGATCCCGCCCTGGCCATCGCCCCCATGCTCCCAGTGAAAAGCCCGTCGTCAGCCGGCCTTGAGCCCACACCGGAAGCCGTGCACCTGCTGGCCGAAGCCGGGCGCCTGGCGTTTGCCGATCGCGCGCTCTATGTCGCCGACGCGGACTTCGTCCCCGTGCCCGTGGCGGGCCTTGTCGCACCGGATTACCTGGCCAAGCGTGCGGCCTTGATCGGCGAGCGCAGCATGGGCATCGCCATGCCGGGCGTACCTGCGGGCATCCAGGTGGCTTACGCGCCGGACCGCTCGCCGCTGCGCATTTCCACCTCGCAAGTCGTCGCAGTGGATGACCTGGGTGGCGCCGTGTCGATGACCACCACGGTGGAAGCGGCATTCGGCTCCCATGTGATGGTGCAGGGCTTCTTGCTCAATAACCAGATGACCGACTTCTCGTTTATCCCTGAAGAAAATGGCCAGCCCGTCGCCAACCGCGTCGAGCCCGGCAAACGCCCGCGTTCGGCCATGGCGCCAACCCTGGTGTTCGATCGCAACAGCGGCGAGTTGCTGGCCACGGTCGGCTCGCCCGGCGGCTCGCAAATCATCGAGTACGTGAGCAAGTCCCTGGTGGCAATGCTCGACTGGAAACTCGACCCGCAGACCGCCATCAACCTGCCTAACTTCGGCAGCCGCAATGGCGCGACCGAACTGGAAACCGGCCTGTTCAGCCCCGCGCTGAAACAGGCCCTCAAGGACAAAGGCCATGCGCTGAGCGAAATCGATATGACCAGCGGCATCCAGGCCATCGTCCGCACGCGGGATGCCCAGGGCAAGCTGTCGCTGAGCGGCGGCGCCGACCCTCGGCGCGAAGGCGCAGCGGTTGGCGACTGACGATTCAATCAACGGAGAATGCGCTCTTGCAACAGGCAGATAATCTCGGCGCCATTCCTGGCGTCGACCACGGTTTTTGTTCGATCAATGATCCGCTGCGCCCGGCAGAGGTGTTTATCTGCAAGCAGGTACACAGCGCGTCAGTGATTGAATGGCAAGCGGATCAGGTGCCCAATACGGTGGAAGCTGATGGGGTGTGCACCGGCGAACATCAGCCCATCGCGGTGATCACCGCCGATTGCCTGCCCATTCTTATTGCCTCGAAGAATGGCGAGAAAGTCGCGGCAGTGCATGGCGGATGGAAGGGATTGCACGCTGGGATTATTGCTAACGCCGTGCAACGCTTCGCGGATGAAGGCATTGCCGCCGACCAGTTGCGGGTGGCGATAGGGCCGTCGATCAAGCCGTGCTGCTATGAGGTGAGCGAGGCGTTTATCACGCAGTTCCAGGCGGATCAGGGGCACTTGTGGTTAAGCGGGCGAGCGCCGTGGAGCGTTGTGCAACCCACGCCGGTGCTAGCGCCTGAAATCGCACCACCCCATGCCCGGCAAGCCGCAAGTGCGTGGTTTGATTTGAGTGGTTATGGCGTGATGTTGCTGCAAGCGGCCGGCCTGCGGCGGGAGCAGATCGAGGTGAGTGAGGTGTGCACTTACTGCACGTCACCCACCTTTGCCAGCTACCGCCGAAGGACGCATCACCCGGAGGAGGTGAAGACGCTGATTTACTCGTGGATTGCTCGCATCACCGACTGATCTTCAACCCCTTGCGCCCCGCATGCCGCTCCAACGCCAGCTCGATCAGCCGGCTCACCAGCTCGCTGTAGCTCATCCCCGCCGCCTGCCACAGCTTGGGGTACATGCTGATGCGGGTGAAGCCAGGCAGTGAGTTGATTTCGTTGATCAGCACTTCACCCTCGTCGGTGAGGAACACGTCGACCCGTGCCAGACCGGAGCAGCCCAGCACCTCGAACGCCTCGATGGCCAACCCGCGAATGCCCTCACTGGCTTGCAGGCTGATGTTGGCCGGCACCACCACCTGGGCCGCCTGGTCGTCGATGTATTTACTGTCGTAGGAATAGAAACCGCTGCTCACCACGATCTCGCCGCAACCGCTGGCGATGGGGTTTTCGTTGCCGAGCACGGCGCATTCGATTTCACGACCTTTTACGGCGGATTCGACCAACACTTTTTCATCAAAACCCAGGGCCAGTTCGACGGCGGCGAAGTACTCGGCTTCGTCGCCTACTTTACTCACACCTACCGAAGAGCCCTGGTTCGCGGGTTTGACGAACATCGGCAGGCCGAGCTTGTTCACCGCAGCCTCGAACGAAGTACGCGCCGCGTTGCTGCGGGTCAAGGTGATGAAGGGGGTGACGGCAATGCCGGCATCACGCAGCAGGCGCTTGCTGATGTCCTTGTCCATGCACACCGCCGAGCCGAGTACGTCGGAACCGACGAAAGGCAGGTCCGCCATGCGCAACAGGCCTTGCAGGCAACCGTCTTCGCCGAGGGTGCCGTGGACGATAGGGAAGATCACATCCACATGTTCCAGCAGGCCCGTGCCCGAGGTCTCCACCAGTTGCTGGCTGGCCTTGCCGGGCACCACCGCCAGCTCGCGGTTGGACTGGTTGAGGGCGATCAGGGCCGGGTTTTCCTGGTTGAGCAGGAAGTTCGACGTATCGTTGAGGTGCCAATGGCCGGCCTTGTCGATACCGATCAACACCGGCTCGAAACGGGAGCGGTCCAGCGCGTCAACAATGTTGCGCGCCGATTGCAACGAGACTTCGTGCTCGGCCGACCGGCCACCAAAAATAATACCTACCCGCACCTTGCTCATGACCCGGCCTCACTGTTGAAAGTAAGGCTTCTTACCACGGGCGGTCAGCGATTCGCTACCAGATGTGCACCGAATAGCAGGTAGCAGCCACCGGCAAAGCGGTCGAGCCACTTGCGCGAGCGGCTGTAAAGGTCGGCCATGCGCTCACTGGAAAACACCAGGGCCACGCAGGAATACCAGCTGAACGACAAGGAGGCCATGGTCATGACCGCCAGGGTCAGCAGCATCGGCGAGGGAGACGGTGGCATGGTGGACGCGAAGATGGTCGCCACAAACAGAGCCGCCTTGGGGTTGGACAAGTTGCCCAGCAACCCCAGGCGCCAAGCGGAGAACAGCGAACGACGCGCCTCGTCCGGCAGCACACTCTGGCTCATGGTGGGTGCCGAGCGTTTGAACAGTTTCAGGCCGAGATAAATCAGGTAGCAACCGCCGATGATCTTGAACGCCATGTACAGCATGGGCGCGGCGGTAAACAGCGACTTGATGCCCAAGCCGCCCGCGAGCCCCCACATGACAGTCCCGGTGGCCACTCCGGCCGATGCCACCACGCCATGGCGACGTGAGCAACTGGCCGCCAGTTGGGCGGTGTTGAAAAAGTTGGGGCCCGGTGTCACCACCGCGACCGTCCAGAGCAGGGCCAACGACAACAACGGCGCAGCGTAGGGCAGGTTGGAAAGCAGCATCGAATGATCCTTCTTCGCAGTGTTGATAAGGCTCTACTGGTCGGCAACCGGCTCTGGCATATGAACCAGCAAATCGCCGGGCTGACAATCCAGGTAAGTACAGATGGCATCCAGCGTCCCGAGCCTGATGCCTTTGACCTTGCCCTGCTTGAGCAAGGAAAGGTTCTGTTCAGTAATCCCGATGGCCGCCGCCAGGTCCTTGGACTTGACCTTGCGCCGGGCAAGCATGACATCCAGCTCAATCACAATGGGCATGTCGATCTCAAACAAAAGTACGGTTTTCAGAATCCACTTCACTGGCCTGTAACAGGATACGCGCGATTACCGCAATACAGGCAGCCAGAAACAGGGCAACAAAGCTGGGCGCCGTCACGCTCAGGCTGATCATCCGCTGGCCGACCGGCTCGTTCATGGTCACCCAGACGCTCAATAGTGGCTCACATAAGAAATCCAGCAACACCCAGATCGCCACTGCTTTGCCAACCTTACCCAGATGCAACGCTGCCGCACTGGAGAAATACTCGCCTCGCGCATAATTCTTGAACAACTTGCGCAGGTGATTCAGACCGGACGCCAGCGCCATCAAGGGAACACTGGACAACACGATCCCCCCCAGGATCTGCCAGAAGGGAAACAACGCCACCTGCTCGGCACGCCCTTGAATCTGGCGATCGCTCAGCGCGAAGCCAAACCCAAGCCCGTCGGCCGAAGAACTCAATACCGGAAACAGCCAGACAGCCGCGTTGAGCACCAACATGCTGATGATCAGCAGCAGGGTGATCATCGACATACGCTGGCTGAGTTGAGCAAGACGTTGGGTATTCATGAAAGGCCTCTCTGAAGGAATGTCGAGGCAAGATAACCACAAAATTATCGTAAAACAATAATAATTCATTATAAAACAATACAAAAATAACCCTTTGACGCTCATAAACAGAAACCCGCACGATCATTCAAGACTCGGCAGACAACCCGCGCCAGACTGGATTAACGTACTTC
>NZ_JACART010000069.1:17483-31361 GCF_013386445.1 Pseudomonas sp. P7759 | reverse complement strand
CTGCCGTCAACCCTTGATTTGGTTTTTCTATCAAAGAAGCTGAAAACCTCAAGATTCGTCCGTTATAACCCATTACCAAGGATAATTGAGCAATATATTGCTCAACCTCAAACAGTTAAGCATCATAGCGCCCACGCTTCTCTTAATATGACTTCGGACGAACACTCCCAAATGACCACCTCCCCCCGCAGCCTGGCCTCGACATTGTTCCCAGTCGGCTTGCTGCTGATTGCCATGGCCTCCATCCAGTCCGGCGCCTCGCTGGCCAAGAGCATGTTCCCTATTGTCGGCGCACAAGGCACCACGGCACTGCGCCTGATTTTCGCCAGCGTGATCATGCTGCTTCTATTACGTCCATGGCGTGCCAAGTTGACGGCCAAATCCCTGCGCACCGTCATCGTTTATGGGATGGCCCTGGGCGGCATGAACTTCCTCTTCTATATGTCCTTGCGCAGCGTACCTCTGGGGATTGCGGTGGCCCTGGAGTTCACCGGCCCGCTTGCCGTGGCTATCTATGCCTCTCGGCGCGCGGTCGACTTCCTGTGGATTGCCCTGGCAATCATCGGCTTGCTCCTACTTATCCCTATGGGCGAAGCGAGCAGCGGCATCGACCCACTGGGAGCGGGGTACGCCTTGGGCGCCGGAGTCTGCTGGGCGCTCTACATTCTGTATGGCCAGAAAGCCGGTAATGACAACGGCGTGCAGACCGCCGCCCTCGGCGTAATGATCGCGGCGTTGTTTGTTGCCCCTATCGGCATAGTGCATGCGGGCAGCGCATTGCTGACGCCCGCCCTGATCCCGGTCGCCATCGGTGTCGCCATTCTGTCCACCGCCCTGCCCTACACTTTGGAAATGGTTGCACTGACGCGCCTCCCCGCCCGCACCTTCGGCACGCTCATGAGCATCGAACCGGCTTTCGGTGCCCTCTCCGGCCTGCTGTTCCTGCACGAACACCTGTCACTCGCGCAATGGCTGGCAATCACGTGCATCATCCTGGCCTCCGTAGGCGCCACCGTGACCATGCGCAGCGAGTCAAAGCCGCTGGTTCCAGCCGATTGAAGGCTGTTTGAATGTAGCTCTGGCATTTGGCGCTCATTTAGGCCATGTTTAAGCCGTAAACGAATGTCATTCATGGAGAATTTCGACAAGGACAGCGCGAACGCTACACCCGAGAGCGAGTAGAGCCTGCCTTTAGCATTGCGAGGCGGCTATTAAGGATAGGAATGAAGCGAATTTTGATACTGTTAATGGTCATGGCGATTGCAGGTTGTGCCGCGACTACCAAGACAGAAGTAAAACGTGGCAAAAAAGGGCTGCATATCAACTGTTCCGGCCTGTCTTCTTCCTGGGACCAGTGCTACACCAGTGCAACGAACTCTTGCGGCGCCAAGGGCTATCGGGTTATCGCAAAGTCCGGTGACAATTCCGAGGAACCTGGGGACTACCCTTTCGGCCTCAACCCTGCCGGCTACACCAGTCGAAGCATGATCGTCATCTGCAAGTAATCGTTCGAGCAGTCATCCCCTGACTGCTCTCATTAAATTCCAGCGATAAACCCAGCCCTTTGCGGCGCTGCGACTAGACTCCTGCTCGACCATTGAGCCAAGGGAGTTCCCATGACGCACAACAAGAAAATCGTTTTGGTAGTGGGTGCCGGTGATGCAACGGGCGGCGCCATTGCCAAGCGCTTTGCCCGTGAAGGCTACGTGGCGTGTGTCACCCGCCGCAGCGCCGATAAATTGCAGCCGCTGGTAGACAGCATCCACGCGGCAGGCGGCGAAGCCCATGGCTTTGCATGCGATGCACGTAAAGAAGAAGACGTCATTGCGCTGATCGAGCAGATCGAGACCGAGCTGGGTCCGATTGAAGCCTTCGTGTTCAACATCGGCGCCAACGTGCCGTGCAGCATCCTGGAAGAAACCGCGCGCAAGTATTTCAAGATCTGGGAGATGGCTTGCTTCTCCGGTTTCCTGAATGCCCGCGAAGTGGCCAAACGCATGGTCACGCGCAATCGAGGCACGATTTTGTTCACCGGTGCCACCGCAGGATTGCGTGGCGCAGCAGGGTTTGCCGCCTTCGCCGGCGCCAAACACGGTATCCGGGCGCTCGCGCAAAGCATGGCCAGGGAACTCGGGCCCAGAAACATCCACGTCGCCCATGTGGTGGTCGACGGCGCCATCGACACCGACTTCATTCGCGACAATTTCCCGCAGAAATACGCGCTCAAGGACCAGGACGGCATCCTCAACCCCGAGCATATCGCCGATAACTATTGGTACCTGCACAGCCAGCCACGCGACGCCTGGACGTTCGAACTGGACCTGCGCCCCTGGAGTGAACCCTGGTAAGCACGCCCCACAATAATAAGCAGCGAGCAACGACCATGAGTAAAACCCTGGAATTCTTCTTTGACCTCGGCAGCCCCGCCACCTACCTGGCCTACACCCAGCTCCCCGCACTGTGCGCCTCAACCGGTACGCAGCTGATTTACAAGCCCATGCTGTTGGGCGGCGTGTTCAAGGCCACGGGCAACGCCTCTCCCATCACCGTGCCCGCCAAAGGTCGCTACATGTTCGATGACCTGGCGCGCTATGCACGTCGTTACAACGTACCGCTCACGTTCAACCCGTACTTTCCCATCAATACCCTGCTGTTGATGCGGGCCGTCACCGGCATTCAATTGCGCCAACCCGAGCGCTTCGATGACTTTGTGGATTGCCTGTTCCGCGCCCTCTGGGTAGAGGGCCGTCACTTGGGAGACCCCGTCGTTGTCGCTGCCGTGCTGACCGAACACGGTTTTAGTCCCGACGAGGTTCTGACCCTGGCCAACGACGAAGCGGTTAAGACCGCCCTCAAGTACAACACCGAACAGGCCGTTAAACGTGGCGTGTTCGGTGCGCCCAGCCTGTTTGTAGGTAATCAGCTGTTCTTTGGTCAGGACCGTCTGGATTTTGTGCGCGAAGCCCTGAGTTAGATCTCGATCGCCAAGCGCCCTTGCGCGCCGCTTGCGAGCAGATCGTAGGCGGCGTTCGCACTGTGCAAATCGAATGAACGCCCATCCATGGTCGGCTTGAGTTTGCCGGCATCGATCAACCGCGCCGCCTCGGCAAGAATCTGCCCGTGATGCTCACGCCCCTTGCCGGTCAGCAACGGCAATAAGGTAAACACGCCCGAGTAGGTTGCCCCACGAAACGACAGCGGTGCCAGGCTGTGTTGCCCCCAACCCAGGCAACTCACTACATGACCGTGATAGGTCTTGGCGGCTCGAAAGGATGCATCCAGCGTTTCGCCGCCGACGGTGTCATACACAATGTCGAAGCCTTCGCCCGCGGTGTACTGCGCGACGTACTCCTCGACCGTCAACTGCTGATAGTCGATAAACGTCGCGCCCAGCGCCTCGATTACTGAGCGATGCTTGGCGGATCCCGTGGCGTATACCTGCGCTCCGTGGGCAATCGCCAGTTGCACTGCGACATGCCCTACACCGCCCGCGCCGCCTTGGATCAGTACTTTGTGTCCAGAGCCTACATGCGCCCGGTCCACCAAGCCTTCCCACGCGGTGATCAGCACCAGCGGCAACACCGCCGCTTCACACATGCTCAAGGCCTCGGGTTTCTTCGCCAGCAAACGGGCATCGACGGCTGCGTATTCGGCCAACGAACCCTGTGCGCCACCGATGCCGGTCGCCAACCCATAGACCTTATCGCCTACGAGCCAATCACCGACGTCGGGGCCGACGGCTTCCACGGTGCCTGCCAGATCCATGCCGAGCACCGCCGGTAATGGATGCCGGGCGTGGGCAGCCTGGCCGGCGCGGATTTTCCCGTCCAATGGATTAAGGCCACTGGCGCTGATTCTGACCAACACTTGGCCAGCGCCGGCTACCGGTTTAGGAATTGTCGTCAGCCGGAACGGTGCATCCACGGCATCCACAATCAAAGCGTGCATATCAGTCATGTTGGCGGTCTCGCGTCATCGAAGAATGAAGTCAATGATCCGCCAGCCAATTCATGCCGATAAGACACCAAAAGACTATAGTGCTTATGCGCAAGAAGAATGAATTGGAAGCCCCATGGACAAACTCAACGCAATGGCGATTTTCGTTCGCGTGATCGAACGCGGCAGCTTCTCCGCCGTCGCCCGGGAAATGCAGACCACCCAACCCACCATCAGCAAAGTCCTGCGCGCCCTGGAAACCGAACTGGGCGGCAAGCTGATTGCCCGCAGTACGCGCCAACTGTCCCTGACCGACGAAGGTCAGCGGTACTACAGCCACTGTCGCGAAATCCTCGCCGCCGTGGACGCTGCCGAACACAGCTTCCAGACCGGCAAAGAGGCCATCGCCGGCCCCCTGCGCGTGGGCTCATCGGTGAGTTTCGGGCGCCTGCAGATTGCTTCACGCTTGAGCGATTTCCTGCAGAAATACCCTGGCGTACAAGTAGACCTACAACTCAACGATCACCTGCAGGACATGGTCAGCGAAGGCCTGGACGTGACCCTGCGAATCGGTGAGCTGCGCGACAGCGGCCTGATCGCCAAGCAGATCGGCACCACCCACCGCGTCACCCTGGCGAGCCCGGCCTACCTGGCCAACCATCCCGCACCGAAAACCCCGCAGGATCTCAGCCAGCACAACTGCCTGCTGTTCAACCTGCTCAGCAGCCAGAACCTCTGGGTTTACGAAAAGAACGGCACGCGACACAGCGTGCGCATTGCCGGCAACGCCCAGAGCAATAACTCAGAGGCGGTGCGGGAAATGGTGTTGACGGGGCTTGGCATTGCGCTGTCGCCCCTGTGGTTGTTCCATGATGATCTGAAAGCTGGCCGCGTGGTCGCGCTGTTGCAGGACTACACGCCGCAATCACTGCCGATCCATGCGGTGTCGGCGCCCAATCGTCGGCAATCGGCCCGGGTCAAGGCATTCGTCGACTATATGGCCGACGCCCTGGCCCAGGCGCCCGAATTGCAGGCGATCAAATAGCCGCAGTGCGCACCTGCAACCAGTCAAGTGCGGCACCGTCAAGCAACGGACTCAGACGCTCACGCACCTCGGCATGGTAAGCGTTGAACCACTCACGCTCGTCTACCGTGAGCAGCGACGGCTCCAGGCAGCGCGTGTCGATCGGGCACAGGGTCAAGGTTTCGAACTTGAGGAACTCGCCGAACTCAGTCTTGCCGGCTTCACGGTTCAGCACCAGGTTCTCGATACGCACGCCCCAGCGTCCCGGACGGTAAGTGCCCGGTTCGATGGAGGTGATCATCCCCGGCTGCATCGCCGTTTGCGGCGCAGTGGCCGCCTGATAGGCAATCACTTGCGGACCTTCATGCACATTGAGGAAATAGCCTACGCCGTGCCCGGTGCCGTGGCCGTAGTCCACGCCCTCAGCCCAGATCGGCGCGCGAGCAATCGCGTCCAGCAGCGGTGACAGGATGCCTTTCGGGAAATGCGCACGGGACAAGGCAATCACGCCCTTGAGCACACGGGTGCAGTCGCGTTTTTGCTCTTCACTCGGCGTACCGATCGGCACCATCCGCGTGATATCCGTGGTGCCGCCGAGGTACTGGCCGCCCGAATCGATCAGCAGCAGGCCATCGCCTTCGATCACTGCGTGCTCTTCTTCAGTGGCGTGGTAATGCGGCATCGCACCATTAGCGTTATACGCCGCGATGGTATTGAAACTCAGCGACACATAACCGGGGCGACGGGTGCGCGCAGCGGTCAGGTGTTCGTCGATGGTCAGTTCGGTGATACGTTCGCGACCCAGCGCACTGTCCAGCCAGGCGAAGAATTCGCACAACGCCGCGCCGTCCTGCTCCATGGCCTGGCGGATGTGTTCCGCATCGGCCAGGCTCTTGCGCGACTTGGCCAGGGTGGTCGGGTTGAGTCCTTCGATCAGCTTGACGCTAGCATCAAGGTTTTCCAGCAAGCCAGCGGTAACGCGCGCCGGGTCGACCTGCAAACTGGCGCCCGCCGGCACCGTACGCAAGGCATCCGCCACTTCGCTGTAGTCGCGCAGCGTCACGCCATCCTGTTCCAGCACCGCCCGCAACGCGGCTTCGACTTTGCTCAGCGCCACGAACAACGTGGCCTGCTGTTGATTGATCAGCGCAAAGGACACAAACACCGGGTTGAACGAAACATCACCGCCGCGCAGGTTGAACAGCCAGGCGATGTCGTCCAGGGTCGCGATGAAGTGCCAGTCGGCGCCCTTCTCCTTCAGGGCAGCGCGCAGCGAGGCGAGTTTCTCACCACGGCTGACGGTGGCCTGAGGCGGCAGGTGCTGATAGATCGGCTGGTTTGGCAGTGTCGGACGGTCTTTCCAGACTTCATCCAACAGGTCGATATCGGTACGCAGTTGTGCACCGCGCTCCGCCAACTTGCCGCCCAGGGTACGCGCCGAGGCCACGGCCATGACCGCACCGTCCACCGCGACAACGCCACCTTCCGGCGTTTGCTCGGCCAGCCACTCCAGCGGTCCGGGTTGGCCTGGCTGCAGTTTCACCAATTCGATGCCGCTGCCCTTGAGTTCCTTGGTCGCTTGTTCCCAGTAACGGCTATCGGCCCACACGCCGGCGAAATCCGCCGTGACAATCAGCGTCCCCACCGAACCATGAAACCCCGACAACCATTGCCGCCCCTGCCAGTAACCCGGCAGGTACTCGGACAAGTGCGGGTCGGCCGACGGCACCAGCAGGGCGTGAATGCCCTCGCGGCTCATCAGTTCACGGGTGTGCGCCAGGCGCTGGGGAACCGTTCCATGGGTCAAAGGCTGCGTACTCATTGTGTCTCCTGCTAACCACGAATAATTATTATGTGAATCAGACCGCCCAGAACGCCGGTGCACTGGCCAGGGCGGCCTTGATCAATTGCACCGCTTGGTCGATATCCTGCTCGGTGGTAAACCGGCCCAGGCTCAAGCGAATGGTACGGCCGGCGCTGCGTGCATCATGGCCCAACGCCAGGAGCACATGGGACGGCGCGTTACTCGCCGAATTGCAGGCCGAGGTCGCGGAAAACGCGATCCCCGCACTCAACGCAGCGGCGTTGAATTCGCCTTCGCCAAACGTGAGGCTCAGGGTATGTGGAATACGTTGTGTCGCGCTGCCATTGAGGCGCACGCCGGCCACCGATTCCAACTGGTCCAGCAAGCGCTGACGCAAGGCGACGATCACCGCCTTTTCTTCAGCAAAAGACGCCGCCGCCAAGGCAAACGCGGTGCCCATGCCGGCAATCTGATGGGTCGCCAGGGTGCCGGAGCGCAGGCCGCCTTCGTGACCGCCGCCGTGAATCTGCGCCAATACCTTCTGCTGCGCCCGTGGGCCGACATACAACGCGCCAATCCCTTTGGGGCCATACAGCTTGTGGGCCGAAAACGACATCAAGTCTACTGGCCACTGCGCCAGGTCGATCGTCACCTTGCCCGCGCCCTGCGCCGCATCCACATGCAACAACGCGCCGTGTTCACGCACCCGCGCGCCGATGGCGGGGATGTCGTTGAGGGTGCCCAGTTCGTTGTTCACCAGCATCAGCGAAACCAGGAACGTGTCTTCGCGCAAGGCTTCGCTGACAGCATTGGCACTGATCAGCCCATCGGCATCCGGCACCAGGTAGGTGACGGCCACACCGGCTTCCTGCAGTTGCCGCGCGGTATCCAACGTAGCCTTGTGTTCGATCTGGCTGGTGATGATATGCCCACCCGCCACGCCACGCGCCTGGGCCACGCCCTTGATCGCAAGGTTATTGGATTCGGTGGCGCCGGAGGTCCAGACGATTTGCTCAGGGTTGGCACCAACCAACTCGGCTACCTGGCGACGCGCCTGCTCGACCGTGTGTCGGGCCGCCTGGCCGAACGCATGGGAACTGGACGCGGGGTTACCGAAATTGGCATTGAAGCCCAGGCACTCGACCATCACCTGGATGACCCGCTCATCCACCGGGGTGGTGGCGGCGTAGTCGAAATACAGCGGACGTTTATTCATGACGTTAAAAACTCGCAGAGCAGGTTCCCGAGAGCAGCGTCTCAGGGGCACGGACCGGGACAGAGGTTGTCAGGTTTAACCGATCGCATGCCATTAAAGAAGGACCACTTTATGAAAATGTGCGTAGGAACGCTCCTGAAATTCAGCTTAACAGGCTGAAGTCGCACCATGGAAAACAAAAAGCCCGAGGTTCCTCAGGGGAATCCTCGGGCTTTTTGCCGTCAGGCGCGGATCAACTGGGACGACCATGCAGGGTCACGCTGCGTTCGGCGTTCATTTCGCCCTGGCGATCAAAGCCGAAAGGCTTCTGTGGCTGGCCGGTCAGTGCGGCGCGCTGCTGTTGGTATTCATCAAACGACAAACCACGACGGCTCAATGCTTCCAGGGCCAACTGTTTGGTTTCTTCCGCCGTGTAGGGGCGCAATTCAGGTGAAGGATGGGTCGCACATCCGGCAAGGACTGAGCTGACGATCAATAAGGAAATGGCGAGGAATCGGTTCATGGCGGCGGCCCTGCAAAGGAGGTTTCGAGTCAATGAACACAGGCTACTCCCGGGCCCGCACGGTGAAAAATCACCTGCCTCGATAGTCGCTATCAACCGCCAAGGCACCTGCGATAGCGGCGTTCACATATTTCTTTATGATCTATAAATATGGAAATACGTTCATTTACGGAATAACTACAACCCTCTATAACTGACGCTACATCGCGTTGGCACTGTTGCCCACGCAACTGTTGCTCGCGCAACAGCCAATCAACAAATCACCAGCCAGACAACAGCGACACTTTTCGGCAGTGAGCTTGCAACCCACGCCAATCAAGGCCTGCGCCCGTTGGTATAGCTCTTGCTCACCAGGTTGCACTCCACTGTTGAAAAAGGAACTGTTCATGACCCGTCCCCTGAATGTCGTTGCCCTCTCTGGCGGAACCTGGCGCCCGTCACGCACCCTCGTGCTGACCCAAGCAGTGCTCGCCGAACTGGCCACGTTGCTGCCGATCCAGACCACCCTCATCGAACTGGGCGAGATTGCCCGGCCGCTGGGGGGTGCACTGTCCCGTGACGAACTGCCGGCAGACGTCGAATCCCAACTGTTGGCCATCGAACAGGCCGACCTGCTGATCGTCGCCGCGCCAGTCTATCGTGGCTCCTACCCCGGCCTGCTCAAGCATCTGTTCGACCTGGTCGGCCTCAACGCCTTGATCAATACGCCGGTACTGCTCGCCGCCACTGGCGGCAGCGAACGTCATGCGCTGGTGCTCGATCACCAACTGCGTCCGCTGTTCAGCTTTTTCCAGGCATTGACCTTGCCGATCGGTGTGTATGCCACCGAAGCCGACTTCACCGACTACCAAATCACCAGTGAACTATTAAAAGCCCGTATTCAACTGGCGGCAGAACGCGCTGCGCCTTTGTTTGCAGCGCACTCCCCCTCTCTGCTGAAAATCGCTTAAGGATTGGTCATGGATGTTTTCTGGTTTCTGCCAACACATGGCGACGGGCATTACCTGGGCACCACCCAAGGTGCGCGGCCGGTCACCCTCAATTATCTGAAACAAGTCGCCCAAGCGGCTGACAGCCTGGGTTACCACGGCGTGCTGATTCCTACCGGACGCTCGTGCGAAGACTCCTGGGTCATCGCCTCGGCGCTGGTGCCGCTGACCGAACGCCTGCGTTATCTGGTGGCAATTCGTCCGGGTATCATTTCGCCGACGGTCTCCGCACGCATGGCGGCGACGCTGGATCGTCTGTCCAACGGCCGCTTGCTGATCAACGTGGTGACCGGTGGCGACCCCGATGAAAACCGTGGCGACGGCAGCTTCCTCGACCACAGTGAACGTTACGAAGTCTCCGATGAATTCCTACAGATCTGGCGCCGTGTATTGCAGGGCGAATCGGTAGATTTTGAAGGCAAACACCTGCGCGTGCAGAACGCCAAGGCACTGTACCCACCGGTGCAGAAGCCTTATCCGCCGCTGTATTTTGGCGGGTCCTCCGACGCAGCCCACGACCTCGCCGCCGAACAGGTCGATGTGTACCTGACCTGGGGCGAACCGCCGGCCGCCGTCGCGGAAAAACTCGCGGATGTGCGTGAACGCGCCGCACGTCACGGACGCACCGTGAAGTTCGGCATTCGCCTGCATGTGATCGTGCGCGAAACCGAAGAGGACGCCTGGAAAGCCGCCGACAAACTGATCGAACACATCAGCGACGAAACCATCGCCGCCGCGCAAAAATCCTTCTCGCGGTTTGACTCCGAAGGTCAGCGCCGCATGGCCGCCCTGCACGACGGGCGCCGCGACAACCTGGAAATCGCCCCCAACCTGTGGGCCGGCGTCGGGCTGGTGCGCGGCGGTGCCGGCACTGCACTGGTGGGCAACCCGCAACAAGTCGCCGAGCGCATCAAGGAATACGCGGATTTGGGGATCGAGAGTTTCATCTTCTCCGGCTACCCGCACCTGGAAGAGGCGTATCGCTTTGCCGAGCTGGTGTTCCCGCTGCTGCCGGAACCCTACGCCAGCCTGGCCGGGCGTGGTGTCACCAACCTCACTGGCCCGTTCGGCGAAATGATTGCCAACGATGTACTGCCAGCCAAGGCCTGATGGGCTGAGCAGCGGGAACGGCCCTGGCCGCTCCCGCCTATAAAAGAGGAAACCCCGTGACAGCCAAACCCCACAGCGTCCTGCCCTCCCCCTTGCAGACCGCCAAACTGCTGGCCGCCGAATTCGCCCTTACCGCCGTCGAGCGCGACGAGCGCGGCGGCACGCCCAAAGCCGAACGTGACGCGCTGCGCCACAGCGGCCTGCTCGCCCTGAGCATCCCCACCCAATACGGCGGCCTTGGTGCACGCTGGAGCGAAACCCTGGGCATCGTGCGCGAGTTCGCCAAGGTCGACAGTTCCATCGCCCACGTCTTCGGTTTTCACCACCTGATGCTCGCTACCGTGCGCCTGTTTGCGCGCCCGGATCAATGGCAACCCTGGTTCGAACAGACCGCACGCAAAAACTGGTTTTGGGGCAACGCCCTCAACCCGCTGGACACCCGCACCGTGGTCAAGGATTTCGGCGGCTGGCGCGAGTTCTCCGGCAAAAAGAGCTTCTGTTCCGGCGCCAGCGACTCGGAGATGCTGATCGCCTCGGCAGTCGATGAAACGGCGGGCGGCAAGCTGCTGATCGCCGCAATTCCCAGCGGGCGCAGCGGCATCACTTTGCACAATGACTGGAACAATATCGGCCAGCGTCAGACCGACAGCGGCAGCGCCAGCTTCGAACGCGTACGCGTGGAAGAATCCGAATTGCTGCTCGATCCCGGCCCACTGAGCACGCCCTTTGCCTGCCTGCGCCCGCTGATTGCCCAGTTGACCTTCACGCATATGTTTCTCGGGATTGCCGAAGGCGCCTTCGAAGAAGCCCGCAATTACACCCTGACCGAAACGCGCGCCTGGCATAAGTCCTCGGCTGAAGACGTGCGCCAAGACCCTTACGTGCTGCATCACTACGGTGAGTTCTGGGTCGCCCTGGAAGGTATTCGCCTGCTGGTGGAACGCGCCGCCGAGCTGCTCGACCAAGCCTGGGCCAAGGGTGCGAACCTCAGCGAAACCGAGCGCGGCCAATTGGCTATCGCCATCGCCACCGCCAAAGTCGCCGCCACCCGCCAGGGCCTGGACCTGTGCAGCCGGTTGTTTGAAGTGACCGGCGCGCGCTCCACCCACGCCTCGCTGCGTCTGGACCGTCACTGGCGCAACCTGCGCACACAGACCCTGCACGATCCGGTGGACTACAAACTCCACGAACTGGGGGATTGGGCGTTGAACCAATCCCTGCCGATTCCTACGTTCTATTCCTAAGAGAGGTGCCCATGCAGCTGTTGACCCTACCGCCCTCGCCCGCCCTTGCGACGTCGATCCGCGCCACGGCCCAGGTCTTCGAAGACCCGAAATCCCAGGCGCTGCTCGACCATATCCAGCAAGTGGCGCCCAGCGAAGCCAGCGTGCTGATCATCGGCGAGACCGGCACCGGTAAAGAGCTGGTGGCGCGCCATATCCATAACCTCAGCGCGCGGCGCAACCGGCCGTTCGTGGCGGTGAATTGCGGGGCGTTCTCCGAATCGCTGGTGGAAGCCGAGCTGTTCGGCCATGAAAAAGGCGCCTTTACCGGCGCCCTCAGTGCCAAGGCTGGCTGGTTTGAAGAGGCAGACGGCGGCACCTTGTTCCTCGATGAGATCGGCGATCTGCCGATGGCAATCCAAGTGAAGCTGTTGCGCGTCCTACAGGAACGTGAGGTCGTGCGCCTGGGTTCGCGTAAGAGCATTCCGATTGATGTGCGTGTATTGGCCGCGACCAACGTGCAACTGGAAAAAGCCATCAACGCCGGGCATTTCCGTGAAGACCTCTACTACCGCCTTGACGTGGTCAGCCTGGAACTCAGCCCGTTGCGCGAGCGCCCCGGCGATATCCTGCCGCTGACCCGGCACTTCATCGAAGCCTACAGCCAGCGCCTGGGCTACGGCCCGATCACCATCAGCCGCGAGGCCGAGCAAAAGCTCAAGAGCTACAGCTGGCCGGGCAATATCCGCGAGCTGGAGAACGTGATTCACCACACCCTGTTGATCTGCCGTAACGGCGTGATCGAACGGGACGACCTGCGCCTGTCGAATATGCGCATCGAACGCCAGGACGACAGCCCGCACGGCACCGACAACAGCGCCGAAGCCTTGCTCGCGCGCGCCTTCCAGAAGCTGTTCGAAGAACAGGCCGGCGCCCTGCATGAAAAGGTCGAAGACGCCCTGCTACGCGCCGCCTATCGTTTCAGCCATTACAACCAGGTGCACACCGCCAACCTGCTGGGCTTGAGCCGCAACGTCACACGCACGCGCCTGATCAAGATCGGCGAGCTGGCGGTGAACAAGCGCCGCCCTGGTGAAAACGTGCAAGGCGAGCGCATGCTGCATTTATCCATTTAGGCGGCAGTGCAACGCGTTGTCATGGCTGCGCTCGAAACTGCGCAGCACCTGGAACGAGCCGAAGGTCACCGCCGTGGCCTGATGGGCGCGAATCAGCGTCCAGAAATCCTCCTCGCCATGCTCAAAGCACTGGAACGCCGCCTCGCCGTCTTCACGCGAGCGCCATTGCAGGTAGTTGAGCACCCGCCGTCCGTCATCGCTGACCTGCACACTGGCATTGATAAAGCCGCCGTGGCCCTGGGCCAGGCGTTCGCTTTGGGTGGTCAAGGCCGACACCAGGGCGACTTGCTGCTGGGGCTCGATCTGAAATTCGATCAATTGAGTGAAGCTGCGATTTTTCTCTGATACCTGCATGAACACTCCCCTTCCTCTGTAGGCAGAATCTTGCGATTCGATGCCACGCAGGGTAAAACCTCTAGTTAAGTCAAGGTCAAGCGTTGTCTGGGAGTTTTTTCATGCTCAACAAGGAACTCACGGTCGGCCAACTAGCCGCCCGCAGCGGTGTGGCGGTCACGGCCCTGCATTTCTATGAAACCAAGGGGTTGATCAAGAGCAATCGCAATGCCGGCAACCAGCGGCGTTATCCACGGGATGTATTGCGGCGCGTGGTGGTGATCAAGATCGCCCAGCGTTTGGGCATACCACTGGCAACGATCGGCGAGGCGTTGCAGGCCTTACCGGATGGGCGCACGCCCACGGCGCAGGATTGGGAGCGGCTGTCCGCACTGTGGCGGGAAGACCTGGATGAGCGCATCAATAAGCTGATGCTGCTGCGGGACAAGCTTAATGGCTGTATCGGTTGCGGGTGCCTGTCGATGGAGGCGTGCCCGTTGCGGAATCAGGATGACAAGCTCGGCGAGTGCGGACCAGGTGCACAGTTGTTGGAGCCCACTCCCAAATCCTGAAGTGACAATCCAATCAATGTGGGAGCTGGCTTG
>NZ_JACART010000069.1:0-17454 GCF_013386445.1 Pseudomonas sp. P7759 | reverse complement strand
CAAGCCAGCTCCCACAGTTGATCGGTGTTGGACTCAGAACCCAGGGGCAATCTGGCCTTTGTAACGGGTCAGGATGAACTGGCGCACTTCATCGGAATTCAACGCCTTGGCCAGTTTCTGGATACGGGGGTCGTTGATGTTATCCGGCCGCGCCACCAGGTACTCGATGTACAGCGACTTGCCCTTCTCCACGATCAACGCACTGTTGGTATCGATCCCCGCTTCCAGCGCGTAGTTGGCAAACACAAACGCCAAATCCACTTGGCTCACCGAACGGGCCAGCAAGGCGCCTTCCAGTTCGCGGATTTTCAAATGCTTGGGGTTTTCCGCAATATCGCGCGGCGTGCTCAGGGTGTTGCTCGGATCCTTGAGTTTGATCAGGCCCGCCTCATCCAGCAGCACCAGGGCGCGGCCCGTGTTGACCGGGTCGTTGGGGATCGACACCGTGGCGCCGTCCTTGAGCTCCGAGATGTTTTTGATCTTGGTCGAGTAAGCGCCAAAGGGTTCGATATGCACGCCCACCACCGGCACCAGATCGGTGTGACGGGTCTTGTTGTAGTCGTCGAGGAACGGGCGGTACTGGTAATAGTTGGCGTCGATGTTCTTCAGCGACAGTTGTTGGTTGGGCTGGATAAAGTCGGTGAAGACTTTGATCTGCAGGTCCACGCCCTCCTTGGCCAGCACCGGTTTGACGAACTCGAGAATTTCCGCTTGGGGCACAGGGGTCGCACCGACCACCAGTTTTTCATTGGCAAAGGCATTCAACGACAGGACAGCGGCCAAAATGGCCAGGGACTTTTTCATACAGGCTCCGAAAGCAGTTGTTATAGGAATCAACGGCGGCTGTAACGCGCCACCAAACGGTCACCGGTCATCTGCAGGGCCTGAACCAGCACCAACAGCAGCACCACGGTGACCACCATTACGTCGGTCTGAAAGCGCTGGTAGCCGTAGCGAATTGCCAGGTCACCCAGGCCGCCGCCACCGATCACGCCGGCCATGGCGGTGTAGTCCACCAGCACAATCGCGGTCACGGTCACTGCCGCCAGCAGCCCACCCCGGGCCTCCGGCAACAGGGTGTGGCGGATCACCTGCCAAGTGCTGGCGCCCATGGATTGGGTGGCCTCGACCACGCCGCGATCCACTTCACGCAGCGCGGTTTCCACCAGCCGTGCAAAGAACGGCGTACAGCCCACCACCAGCGGCGGGATGGTGCCCGGCACACCGAGGGAGGTGCCCACCAGCAAGGTGGTGAGCGGGATCAACACGATCAGCAGGATGATGAACGGCAGCGAACGCAACACGTTGACCACCACCGACAGCAACCGATACACCACCAGCGCCTCATGCAACTGGCGCTTGCCGGTGAGAAACAGCAGCACGCCCAGGGGCAGCCCCAGCAACACGGTAAAACCCAGCGCAGCGGCGAGCATGCTCAGGGTTTCCAGGCAGGCCTGGCCGATGTCGGCCCAATAGATGTTCTTGAACAGTTCGGCCATGAATCACGACCAGTCATGGCGCGGCGGCTTGGCGCCGTTGAGCAGCCAATTGCCCACCACGTGGTACTTCCAGCGCACCGGGTCGTGCAGGGTGTGGACCCGCGCGTTGCGCCAGTGGCGGTCAAAGTTGTGCTTTTTCAAGGTGGACCGGGTGCCCCCCAGTTCGAACAGTTTGTTGCTGGCTTCGATGGCGATTTCAGTGGTCAGCACTTTTGCGCGGGCGACGGCGAGGGACGCGTGCGCGACGTTGTCTTCATCTGGGCCCGGGCGCGCGGCATCCAGGGCAAAGCCGGCGCGGTCGAGCAAGGCTTCAGCGGCTTCCAGGCGAATATCCAAGGCACCGACCTGAATGATGGTCAGTGGATCCTCACTGGCTTTCTCCACCCCAGCGTCAATCCATGGCCGGGCGAATTGCTGCACGAACTGCACCGTGTCACGCAGCGCCGCACGGGCAATACCCGCGTCAATGGCGGCAGTGGTCAGTTGTGCGAAAGGGCCGGCCAAGGTCGGGGAATCGTAGGATTTGTGCGTAGGAAACAGATTGAACGCCGGCACCCGCAAGTCCTGAGCCAGTACCGTCCCGCTGGAGGTGGTGCGCTGGCCCATGCTGTCCCAATCGTCGACCACCACCAGCCCTTCAGTGCCACGCGGTACAAAGGCCAACTGGGCGTTTTGCTGTTCATCCAGCGCCAGCACTGCCAGCCAATGGGCGTACAGCGAACCGGTGCAATAGCCCTTGCGCCCGTTGATCACATAGCCGTCGCCTTCGCGGCGAATAGTGGCCTGGATGTCCTGCACGTGCTTGCCGCCGGTTTCCGACAGCGCATTGGCAAAGCGATGGCCCTGCAAGGCCAAGCCGAAGAAATGCGCCTGTTGCTCGGGCGTGCCCTGCAAGCGGATATCTTCCAGCAGGCAGTAGTGGTTCTGCGGGATCTGCCCCAATGACGGGTCGGCCGCCGAAATAATCGCAATCACCTGGGCCAGCACCGCGTAAGACACCTGCGCCCCGCCGAACGCGCGCGGCACACTGATGCCCCACAGGCCACTGTTGGAATACAGGTCCACCACCTCGGCGGGCACCTGGCGGGTGCGGTCGCGCTCGGCGTCCTGTTCCAGGAGAACGGCGGCGACGCGGTGGGCGACGGCAATCGCCTCGGTTGCATCGCGGATCAAGGCGGCATGGGGCGTGTGGATAGGGTAATCGGCAGATACAGGCAGTACAGACATACAACGCTCTCGGGCGAATGGTTTGCCAGAGGTATTGCAGCTTCTGTGCCGAGCCCGGAAACCGGTGGTTTGGCCGTAAAAACGCGCCCCCTACCCGCTTATGGCGCAGCAAACTGCCGGTTCGCTGTTGCCTGGCGAACACCTCGTCGGTTGCCCGCAGGCCCCGGCGTACGTGGCCTATAGTGAAAAGGCCGTCCCTCCATAACCACCACTCAAGGAGAACGAAATGAGCGTTAAACCCATTCCCGAGGGTTTCCACAGCGTCACGCCCTACCTGGGCGTCGAAAAAGCGGCCGAAGCCATCGAGTTCTACAAGAAAGCCTTTGGCGCCATCGAAGCCATGCGCCTGGACATGCCCGACGGCAGAGTCGGCCACGCCGAGCTGCGCATCGGTGACTCGCCGATCATGCTGGGTTCACCCTGCGATGAAAGTGCGTTTGGCCGCCCGCGTGATGGCCACACCAGCGTCGGTTTGCATGTGTATGTCAATGACGTCGACGCGCAATACAAACAAGCCATCGCAGCCGGTGGCACACCGATCTCCGAACCCAAGGACCAGTTCTACGGCGATCGCTCCGGCACGCTGAAGGATCCATTCGGCCATGTGTGGTTCCTGGCCACCCACCAAGAAGACCTGACCGAGGCGCAGATCCGCGAACGAGCCCAGGCCATGTTCGTGCAAGGCTGATCGACGGGAGCCGGCCCGCCGGCTCCTACACACTTCATGAACAACCCCTCCACGTTTTCGCCCTTGCCCCGAACGCCGCGTGATTCCAGGATGCAGGCAATCATCACAAGGAGTCATTCCATGTTCGCCGGATTCCAAAAAGACAGCTGCCACGTCAACGGCGTGGACATCAGCTACCGCAAAGGCGGTACAGGTCCCGGCCTGCTCCTGCTACACGGGCACCCGCAAACCCACGTCATCTGGCACAAAGTCGCCGAGCAATTGGCCGAGCACTTCACCGTGGTGGCGGCCGACCTGCGCGGTTATGGCGACAGCAGCAAGCCGCCGGCCAATGACCACCACACCAACTACTCAAAACGCGAAATGGCCCGGGACGGCGTCGAGCTAATGCAAGCCCTGGGCTTCGAACAGTTCTCGGTGCTGGCCCATGACCGTGGCGCCCGTGTGGCCCATCGCCTGGCACTGGATCATCCCAACGCTGTGCAACGCATGGTGCTGCTGGACATCGCGCCGACCCTGTCGATGTACGCACAGACCGACGAAGCCTTCGCCCGCGCCTACTGGCACTGGTTCTTCCTGATCCGCCCGGCACCGTTGCCGGAAGCCTTGATCGAGGGCAACCCGCAGCTGTACCTGCGCAGCGTGATGGGCAGTCGCAGTGCCGGGCTCAAGCCATTCACTGACGAGGCCTTTGCTGAATACCTGCGCTGCCTGAAACTGCCGGGCGCCGCCACCGGCATCTGCGAAGACTACCGGGCTGCCGCCGGCATCGACCTTGAGCATGACCAGGCGGATATCGACGCCGGCAAATACCTGAACTTACCGTTGCTGGTGATGTGGGGCGCCGAAGGCACCGTCGGCCGCTGTTTCGAGCCGCTCAAGGAATGGCAGAAAGTCGCCACCGACGTGCGCGGCAAGGCCCTGCCGGCCGGCCATTACATTGCCGAAGAGGCTCCCGAGTTGTTGCTGGGCGAAGTCCTGACCTTCCTTCGCTAATCCCCTGATTCACTCCCCCACGCAGGCGCGCCAACGCCTGCGACGGGGTCTGCTTGCCCAAAAAAGACTGCGAGATAATAACAATGACAATCAGAAAACTGCTGGGAACCCTGTATATCCAGGTGCTCATCGCCATCGCGCTGGGCGTGTTGATCGGCCATCAATGGCCGCAGATCGGCATCGACCTCAAGCCCTTGGGCGACGGTTTCATCAAACTGATCAAGATGATCATCGGCCCGATTATCTTCTGCACGGTGGTGTCCGGCATCACCAGCATGCACGACGTGAAACAGGTCGGCCGCGTTGGCGGCAAGGCGCTGCTGTACTTCGAAGTCGTCTCGACCATTGCCCTGTTGATCGGCATTCTCGCCGCGCACCTGCTGCATCCGGGCGTCGGTTTCAACATTGACGTGAAAACCCTCGACAGCTCGGCCATCGCCGGTTTTGTCGGCCAGGCCGAACACGGTGAAGGCATCGTCGGGTTCCTGCTGCATGTGATCCCCGCGACGTTTTTCGATGCGTTCTCCAAGGGTGAAATCCTGCCGGTACTGTTCGTCTCGGTGCTGTTTGGCGTGGGCCTGGTGATGGTCGGTGAAAAAGGCCGGCCGTTGGTGGGTGTGATCAACCAGGCCAGCGAAGTGTTCTTCCGCATCGTCGGCATCATCAGCCGGGTCGCGCCAATCGGAGCCTTTGGCGCGATTGCGTTCACCATCGGCAAATACGGCGTGGGTTCGTTGCTGCCGTTGTTGAAGCTGGTGGGCACCTTCTATATCACCGCGTTTTTCTTCATTGCCGTGGTGCTGGGCAGCATCGCCCGCTACGCAGGGTTCAGCATTTTCAAACTGATGGGTTACATCAAGTCGGAGCTGCTGATCGTGCTGGGCACCAGCTCGTCGGAATCGGCGCTGCCGCAATTGATCCAGAAACTTGAAAGCCTGGGCGCCTCCAAGGGCGTGGTGGGCATCGTGGTGCCGACCGGCTACACCTTCAATCTGGACGGCACCAACATCTATATGACCCTGGCGGTGCTGTTCCTGGCCCAGGCCACCAACATCCACTTGCCGCTGGAACAGCAGTTGACGCTGCTGGCGGTGGCCATGCTGACGTCCAAGGGCGCCGGGGCGGTGGTCGGCGCGGGGTTTGTCGCGCTGGCGGCGAGCCTGGCGGTGGTGCCGACCGTGCCGGTGGCAGCGATGGTGTTGATTCTCGGCGTAGACCGCTTTATGGCTGAATGCCGCTCGCTGACCAATATCATCGGCAATGCCGTGGCCGCGCTGGTGGTGGCCGCCTGGGAAGGTGAGCTGGACCGCGAAAAAATGGCGCCTATCGCGCTCAAGCGTGGCCGACATGCGCGGGCAGCCGCTCAAGCGAAGATCGCTGCCGAGTAACCCAAGACGGCCAGGTGTGCCGGAAGGCACACCGATCCGGTGCTATTCTGGCGGCTCATGCCGCCAGCCCTGTTTCTGATGACCAATAAGAAAGATACCGTGCCCCTACCCGAAGACCTGCGGGTGTTCCTGACCGTGATCCGCAAGGCCGGCTTCGCAGCGGCCGCCGATGAGCTGGGCTTGTCGCCGGCCTATGTCAGCAAGCGCATCCAGATCCTCGAAACCACCCTGGCCACCCGCTTGCTGCACCGCACCAGCCGACGCATCGCCCTGACCGAAGACGGCGAGCGGGTGCAGCGCTGGGCCGTGCGTATCCTGGAAGATTTCCAGCAACTCTCCGATGAACTCTCTGACGCACACGACAGCCCCCGTGGCCGCCTGCACCTGTGCAGCAGCTTTGGTTTCGGCCGCAACCATGTGGCGCCCGCCCTGTCGCTGCTGGCGGAACAGTACCCGGACCTGGAAATCCGCCTGGACCTGTTTGACCGCGTGGTGGACATCGTCAGCGAAGGCTTCGATTTGGAGATCCGCGTGGGCGACGATATCCCCGGCCAGCACATCGGCCGCCGACTGGTGAGCAACCGCCGCGTACTGTGCGCGGCGCCGGCTTATCTGCAGCGGCGCGGAACACCGCAACAGCTGAGCGAGCTGGAGCAGCACGACTGCCTGGTGCTCAAGGAGCGCGATAACGCGTTTGGCATCTGGAACCTGGAACACGACGGCGCCCAGGAAAGCGTGCGCGTGCGCGGGCCGTTGTCGTCGAATAATGGCGAGATTGTGTTGCAGTGGGCGTTGGATGGGCGCGGGGTATTGCTGCGCTCGATGTGGGATGTGAAACCGCTATTGGAACAAGGCAAGCTGGTGCAGGTGCTGCACGGGTATACCCAGAGCGCCAACGTGTGGGCGGTGTACCCGACACGGTTGGCGTATTCCGGCAAGTTGCGAGCCTGCGTGGAGTTCTTGCAGGAGCATTTCAAAGGGTTGTCGATTTAGCTCAGCCAGGGATTGGCTGCCAGGTGCTGGCGTTCGAAAGCCTTGATCTCTTCACGGCGTTGCAAGGTGCTGCCGATGGCGTCCAAGCCCAATAGCAACGCAGTTTTACGCAGGGTATCGATCTGGAACGGGATCACCTCGCCATCCGCCAAGCGAATCGCCTGGGCTTCAAGATCCACGCAGATCTGCGCCTGGTCCGCCTGGCTGACCGTCTGGCCCAGCCGCTGCAACACCGCCTCGTCCAAAGTGATCAACAACACCCCGTTGCGCTGGCAATTGTCATAGAAAATCCCGGCAAAGCTGCTACCGATCAACGCGCGGATGCCCATTTGCTTTAAGCCCCACACCGCATGTTCACGGCTGGAACCACAGCCGAAGTTCGGCCCTACCACCATGAAACTCGCGCCCTGCCAGGCCGGCTGGTTCAGCACGAATTCCGGGTTGGGCTCGCCGGACGGCAAGAAGCGCAAGTCGAAGAACAGCCCGCGGTCCAGGCCGCTGCGGTCGATGCCCTTGAGGAATTGCTTGGGCATGATCACGTCGGTGTCGATGTTGGCCGCCAGCATCGGCGCGGCCTGGCCGGTGACCAGGGTGAAGGGTTGCAGGCTCATGGGCGTGCTCCAAAGTGGCGGATATCAGTGAGGCGGCCAGTAATGGCAGCGGCGGCGACCATCGCCGGGCTCATCAAGTGAGTGCGTGCGCCCGCGCCCTGGCGGCCTTCGAAGTTGCGGTTGGTGCTGGAGGCGCAGCGGTCGCCGGGGGCCAGCACGTCGTCGTTCATCGCCAGGCACATCGAGCAGCCCGACTGGCGCCATTCGAAGCCAGCCTCGATAAAAATCGCCGCCAGCCCTTCGGCTTCGGCCTGGTCACGGACTTCGGTGGAGCCGGGCACGATCATCGCGCGCACATGGTCGGCCACGTGTTTGCCGCGCACCACGCTGGCGGCGTCGCGCAGGTCTTCGATACGGGCGTTGGTGCAGGAGCCGATGAAGGCGTGACTGATGACAATCTCGCTCAGCGGCATGCCGGCTTCCAGGCCCATGTAGTTGAGGGCGCGGCGCATGTCCTGGCGCAGGATCAGGTCGCTGACGTCCTGCGGGTCGGGCACGCGGGCGCCGATGGGCGCGGCCTGGTCAGGGCTGGTGCCCCAGGTGACCATGGGTTCCAGGGTGGAGGCGTCGAGTTGCACTTCCCGGTCGAACACCGCGTCGTCATCGGTGTGGAGTTTTCGCCACTCCAACAGTGCTTTTTCCCACAGATCGACTTGCGGTGCGCGTGGTTTGCCCTTGAGGTAGGCGAAGACTTTTTCGTCCGGTGCCATGAAGGCGCCGCGTGCGCCCGCTTCCACCGCCATGTTGCAGATGGTCATGCGCGCCTCGACGCTCAGCGCGTCGATGGTGGAGCCGCGAAACTCAATGGCATAGCCCGTTGCGCCGGACGCGCCGATCTTGCCGATCAGCGCCATGATCACGTCTTTTGAGGTCAAACCCGGCGCCAGGTCACCGTCTACCGTCACCCGCATAGTTTTCAGACGTTTGTAGACCAGGGTCTGGGACGCCAGCAGGTGTTCGATTTCCGAGGTGCCGATGCCAAAACCAAAGGCCCCGAGGGCGCCGTAGGTGGTGGTGTGGCTGTCACCGGCAGCAATCACCATGCCCGGCAGGATGAAACCCTGTTCCGGGGCGATTACGTGCTCGATGCCCTGGCGCTTGTCGAGGATGTCCAGCAGTTCGATGCCGAAGTCCCGGCAGTTCTCCGCCAGGTACGACACTTGCCGCGCACCGCCTGCATCCGGCATCGCCGCAATGCGCTGGGGCGTGGTGGGGTTCACATGGTCAACCACGGCCAACGCCGTGCCGGGACGCCACACCGTGCGCCCGGCTTCGCGCAAGCCGCTGAAGGCCTGGGGGCTGGTGTATTCGTTGATCACCTGGCGATCTATATAAAGCAGGACATGGCCCTGGTCATCCAGGGAGCACACCGTGTGGGAGTCGATGTGTTTGTCGTAGAGGGTTCTGGCAGTCATTTCTTAGGCTCACTCAACGGTATGAGCCCATCCTACGCAGCGCCTCGGTCCCATCAATGCCGCTTGGGTGATGGCTTGGAACATGCTTCGTGTTCGATCAAGGCGTTTAAGCGGCCTGAATGTGAACCTGAAACATTTTCTTTCATATCCGGGTTAGGGATTTCTCATTCTCATCCGTCTTAACTTAGATACAGCCTGTCGCGTCAGCAAAAGCTACGACTGGCCTTTTCCGGGCCTTCACTGCCCCCCTCCGATCAAGACCCGCATTCACATGTCGAAGAAGTCACGCTCCAAACTCTGGTTTCTCGTACATAGCTGGTTGGCCTTGCCCATCTGGTTCTTTGTACTGATCGTCTGCGTCACCGGCACCCTGGCGGTGGTCAGCCAGGAGATCGTCTGGCTGGCCAACCCGGATATCCGCGCGAGCAAGCCGACGGACGACGCCGAACCCCTGAGCTACGACCAGGTGATCGCCGCGATCAAGCGCGAAGAGCCCCAGGTGTTCGTCCAGTCGATCAGCCGACCCGACGAATCCCACTTCGCCCTCAGCGTCGACCTCAGCTACCCCGACGGGCGTTCCGTGGAGGTCTACGTCAACCCCTACACCGGCGCGATCCAGGGCATCAGCCCGTCGTTCAACTTCCAGGCCTTTACCCGCGCCCTGCACGGCTGGTGGCTGGTGCCGTTCACCAATGGCTACAGCTGGGGCTGGTACCTGGTCTCGGCACTGGGTATTCCGCTGCTGGCGTCGCTGGTCACCGGGCTGGTGGTGTACAAGAAGTTCTGGAAGGGCTTCCTGCGCCCTACCCTGCGTATTCGCCATGGCGCGCGGATCTTCTGGGGTGACTTCCACCGCTTGAGCGGTATCTGGTCGATCTGGTTCATCGCGGTGATTTCCGTCACCGGCATCTGGTTCCTGATCCGGGCGATCCTGGGGGATAACCAGATCTCGATTTCCACCGAGCCAGTCATCCCGGTGATTGCACGGGAAAAAGTGCCGATGTCGGCACCCGGCGTGCCGGCCCCCATGATTCCCGTGGACGAGGCGATCAAGATCGCCACCCAGCGCATCCCTGGCCTGGAAGCGAGTTTCATCAGCCTGCCGCTCAATGCCTACAGCCACCTGCAGATCGGCGGGCGCGGCTGGTATCCGCTGATGTTCCAGACCGCGCAGATCAACCCTTATGACGGTGAAGTCGCGGCAGCGCACTTGCTGTCCGATCGCTCGAAGCTGGAGTTCGTCACCGAGTCCATGCGCCCGCTGCACACCGGCGACTTTGGTGGGATATGGATCAAGCTGATCTGGGCGTTCTTCGGCCTGATCATGAGCATGATGGTGTTGAGCGGCCTGCTGATCTGGACCAAGCGCACCGCCCTGGCCACCCTCAATGCCCTCAAGCGCGAAGCCAAGACCCAACACAAGCCGGCGGCCATCCCCGCCAGACAGGCTGAAACCTCGGAGGTCACCCCATGAGCCAGGTCGCTGCTGCTAAACCTTCGCCGCTGCGGGCCTTCTGGCTGAAATGGCGCTTCCATATCAATGTGCTGCTGTTGCTGATCCCTCTGGGCTTCATGCCCAAGTACTTTGCTGACGCAGCGCTGTTTCGCGGCGACACCGGCATCGGCGAGCGGGTGGCCGGTGAAGTGCAGGTCGGCCCCTGGAGCCTGACCCTCGCGGAGTTCCGCAATGAAGGCCCGCGTCCCGACCCGGCCGGCCCGATGAAGTTTTTCAACGCCGCCCTGTGTGACACCTGCGCCGACCAGGTCAAGGCCACCTACCTGCGCATCGGCAAGCCGCGCAGCCTGCGCGCCGCCGGGGTGATCTTCTTCGGCACGCCGTACCGCATGGGCGCCGGCCTGCCGATCCCGGAACGCACACCCGCCGACGCCGAACTCTGGGTCACCATGGAAGGCTGGGACGGCACGATGCACCAGGGTTCCATCCCGTTGAGCCAGGCCTCGCCTGCCACTATTGCCTGGCTGAACAAGCAAGGAGTTAAACCATGACTTTGATGCGCATGACCCGCGCCTGTGGCGTCCTGCTGATGTGCGCCGGTTTCAGTACCGTCGCCCTGGCCCACAACCCGATGTGCGAGTGCAAGGAAATCCCCGGCGAGCAGATCCAGTGCAAAGGCGGCTTTTCCGACGGCAGCGGCGCGCCCGGCGTGACCCTCGATGTGATCGGCTATGACGAAACCATCCTGGTGCCCGGCAAGCTGGGTGAGGACTCGACCCTGACCTTCAAGAAGCCGTCGGCCGAGTTCTACGTGTTATTTGATGCAGGTCCAGGCCACGTGGTGGAAATTGACCAAGCGGATATCCAGCCGCAATGACGACCACACAGGTTGTACGCCCCGCCGGTGCCGGTCACGAAACCCTCTACGTGCTGCTGCTGTGTCTGATCATCCTCGCGGTGGCCGGCTCGGTGATCGCATTGCACGGTGAATCCCAGGAAGTAGCGGCCGTGCCCAGCCATCAATTGGACGCGCGCCGCGACCTGAGCGCCGCCGAGCAAGGTATCTATGCCGACCTGCGCGTTACCCTGGATGAGATCCAGCTGTTGCAGCAGGAGCAAAGCGCGCTGCCCAGCCCGGCGCAACTGGCCGAAGAAGGTTTTGCGCCCTTTGCCCACGACGCCAGTTCGGTCAGCCGTGGCGATCACCGCTGGCAATTGCTGGAGCCTTCGGCCTACCTGGGCCTGAGCCAGGCACCGGCCACCAGCGGCTCGCTGCTGATGCGTGTGCACGGTGCCGAACCGGATATCTGGCTCAATCGCCAGGCCAACCTCGCCGCCCCTTCCGACCTTACTGACCAGGCGCTGATCGCGGCCGGCTGGCAGCAAGTGGTCGCGCAATTCGATGCCGGCGTCACCCGCCAGCACCGTCACTGAACGAGAAGACCGATTGCCCATGTCTATTTCATCTCCCCTGTTGCGCCTGTTGCTGGTTGGCCTGTTCAGCCTGATGCTGGCTCCCCTGGCTAATGCTGAGGCGGCCAAGCGCCTGCGTATCGGCATCACCCTGCACCCTTATTACAGCTACGTGGCGAATATCGTCGGCGACAAGGCCGAAGTGGTGCCGCTGATTCCGGCCGGTTTCAACCCGCATGCCTACGAGCCGCGCGCCGAAGACATCAAGCGCATCGGCACCCTGGACGTGATCGTGCTCAACGGCGTCGGCCACGATGATTTTGCCGACCGCATGATCGCCACCAGCGAACGCCCGGACATCCCGGTGATCGAGGCCAACGCCAACGTGCCGCTGCTGGCCGCCACCGGTAACGCCGCGCGCGGTGCGGGCAAGGTGGTCAACCCGCATACGTTCTTGTCGATCAGTGCGTCGATTGCCCAGGTCAACAATATCGCCCGCGAACTGGGCAAGCTCGACCCGGACAACGCCAAGACCTACACCCAGAACGCCCGTGCCTACGGCAAGCGTCTGCGCCAGATGCGCGCCGATGCGCTCGCCAAGCTGACCAGCGCGCCCAACCCGGACCTGCGCGTAGCCACCGTGCACGCGGCCTATGACTACCTGCTGCGCGAATTCGGTCTGGAAGTCACTGCGGTGGTCGAACCGGCCCACGGCATCGAGCCAAGCCCGAGCCAGTTGAAGAAGACCATCGATGAACTGCGCGCCCTGGACGTGAAGGTGATCTTCTCGGAGATGGATTTCCCGTCCACCTACGTCGACACCATCCAGCGTGAGTCCGGGGTCAAGCTGTACCCGCTGTCGCATATTTCCTACGGCGAATACAGCGCCGAGAAGTACGAAGTGGAGATGACCGGTAACCTCAACACGGTGGTGCGAGCCATTCAGGAGTCGGGGGCATGACGGCGGCGGAACAGCTGAATGCCGTCAGCGTCGGCCCGACGCTTGAGTTCGATCAGGTTGCACTGACGCTGGGACGCACGGTGATCCTGGATGACGTGAGCTTCCAGGTACAGCCGGGCAGTATCCATGCACTGGTTGGCCCCAACGGCGGCGGCAAAAGCTCGTTGATCAAGACGCTGCTCGGGCAAACCCCTCACCAGGGACGCTTGAGCCTGCACTGGCCAGCCGCGCCCGGCACCATCGGTTATGTGCCGCAGGCCCTGGAATTTGATCGGGGCTTGCCGATGACCGTGGATGATTTCATGGCCGCCATGTGCCAGCGACGTCCGGCGTTTCTCGGCCTGTCCAAGCATTACGCCGGTGCGATTGGCGATGCGCTGGAGCGCGTCGGTATGCAGGACAAACGCAAACGGCGCATGGGCGCGCTGTCCGGCGGTGAACGCCAGCGCGTGTTGCTGGCCCAGGGACTGATCCCGGCGCCACAACTGCTGGTGTTGGATGAACCCATGTCGGCGCTGGATGAAGCCGGTATCCAGGTGTTCGAACGCCTGCTGAATGACTGGCGCCGGGCCGGGATCACCGTGCTGTGGATCGAGCATGACCTGGAGGCCGTGGGCCGCCTGGCCGACCGCGTCACCGGCCTGAACCGCCGCGTGCTGTTCGACGCCACGCCCAAAGAGGCGTTGACCCCGGATCGCCTGCTGACCCTGTTCTCCACCCACCCTCGGAGCCCGGCGCAATGAGTTATGAAGCTTTTCGCTTGATGGTCCAGGGCTGGGCCTCTTCCGGTTATCTGCCGGAAGCGCTGGCCTACGGTTTCGTGGTCAATGCCCTGCTCGCCGGTCTGCTCATCGGCCCGGTACTCGGTGGCCTCGGGACGCTGGTGGTGGTCAAGCGCTTCGCGTTTTTCTCCGAAGCGGTCGGCCACGCGGCGCTGACGGGCGTGGCGGTGGGCATCCTGCTCGGTGAACCCTACACCGGCCCCTATGGCGCGTTGTTCGGCTACTGCCTGCTGTTCGGCATCTTGCTCAACTACCTGCGCAACCGCACCGGCCTGGCGCCGGATACCTTGATCGGCGTGTTCCTGTCGGTGTCCCTGGCGCTAGGTGCGAGCCTGTTGCTGATCCTGGCGGGCAAGATCAACGTGCATATCCTCGAGAACGTGCTGTTCGGCTCGGTGTTGACGGTCAACGGCAACGACCTGCTGGTGCTGGCGGTGGTCGGCTCGTTGGTGATGGCCCTGGCGCTGCCGCTGTACAACCGCATCATGTTGGCCAGCTTCAACCCGCAATTGGCGGCGGTGCGCGGCGTGGCGGTGAAGACCCTGGATTATCTGTTCGTGATCCTGGTGACGCTGATCACCGTCGCGGCGGTCAAGGTCATCGGCGCGATCCTGGTGGGGGCGCTGTTGGTCATTCCAGCCGCCGCGGCACGCCTGTTGAGCCAGTCGCTCAAGGGCTTCTTCTGGATCTCGGTCGCGATCGCCACCGTCAGCACCCTGTGCGGGATCCTGTTGCCGATCATCTTCGACCTGCCTGTGCCGTCCGGCGCCGCCATCATCCTGGTCGCCGGTATCGCCTTCGCCCTGGCCGCCATCGCGCGCGGCACGGTGCCCAGCCTTAAAGGGAATCTTGGATAATGCGCTCCGTTCTTTCTCCCCTGGCCCTGGCCATCGCCTGCTTGTTCACCACGCCATTGATGGCGGCTGAAGCGGCCAAACCAGCTGCCCACGCGGCAAAACCGGTCAAAGTGCTGGCCTCGCTGCCGATCACCTATGGCCTGGCTGAAGTGCTGCTCAAAGGCACCGACGTGCAGCTCGAACGCGCCGCCCCGGCCAACCTGCCGGGTTCGCGGCAAGTGTCCTACTTCACCGGCCGAGGCGCGCCAGCTCTGAGCAAATTGGCACTGGACGCCGACGCTGCCATCGGCCTGCGCTCGCTGTGGGCCGATGACCCGCTGTACCCGGTGGCGCGGCGCAGCAACATCCGCATCGTCGAAGTCGACGCTGCACGTCCGGTGGACGGCGGTCTGCCGGGCATCGCGGTGCAGCCGGGCGTCACCGATGGCCTGAACAGCCAGCCGTGGCAGTCGAGCAACAACATGGGACGCATGGCCGATGTGCTGGCCGCCGACCTGAGCCGCCTGGCGCCCAACGCCAAGCCGAAGATCGACGCCAACCTCGCCACCCTCAAGCAGCGCCTGCTCAAGCTCACCGCCGACAGCGAGGCGCGACTGGCCAAGGTGGATAACCTGAGCGTGGTCAGCCTGAGTGATCACTTCGCGTACCTGGTCAGCAGTTTGAACCTGGAAGTACTCAGCACCGATGCGCGACCCGACGCGGAGTGGACGCCTGAGGCGTTGCAGAAACTGAGTGCCGAGCTGAAGGACAACGAGGTGGCAGTGGTGCTGCATCATCGGCAGCCGAGTGAGGCGGTGAAGGCGGCTATCACTGCCGGTGATTCGAAGCTGTTGGTGTTGAATGTGGACGGTGCCGAGCCGGTGACAGAGCTGGAAACCAATGTGGATCAGGTGATCAAGGCGCTGACCCCGTAACATCCACACCGACATGAATGGCATCATGCCGCCAGAACTCCAGGTCGCAATCGATCAACCGCTGGTGCTGGTCATAATTGACCCGGGCGATCCGCAAGCCCGGGCTGCCCACCGACACGCGCAACGCGGCGGCGGCTTCCACCGGCAGTGAGGTCGGCACGATTTCAAAGCGCACGCGCCCGTAGTGCAGGTCGTACTTGCGCGCATACAGCTCCGTCATCGACTGATTCAAATCACACGCCAGGATCCCCGGAAAATACTGCGGGTTCAGGTAGTGCTCTACATACAGCACCAAGCGCCCATCAATCCGCCGTCCCCGGCAGATCTGGATCACACTGGACAGCGCGGGCAACTGCAACCACGCACACACCGCCGCCGAGGCCGGTTGCAGGCGTGCAGAGATGACTTCCGTGGAAGCCACGCGCCCCTGGTCGCTGACCATGGCGTGAAAGTGGCTGCGTTGCATCAGGTTGTACGCCAGCCGTGGCGGTGAGACAAACCAACCGCGCCGCTCCTCGCGATAGATCTGGCCCTGTGCCTCAAGTTGTAACAAGGCTTCCCGCACCGTAATCCGGGTGGTACCAAACAACTCGCTGAGCTTGCGCTCGGCAGGCAGTTTGCTGGCAGGCGGCAACAAACCGTGATCGATCTGCTCTTGCAGCGCCAGGCCAATGGATGTCACCGCCTTGATTGCCTCATCACGCATCAACGTTACCTATCTGGACTAGACCAGCACCGATCCGGTGCACAAACCGCTGCGTAAACCGGCCAACACTCAAGCTTGCCAGCCTAGGCATTACAGATGACCGACAGATGACAGTCCGTATCCATCGCCCTTAGCACACCCTGCAATACATCGGCCAAGTCCAATCAATGCGGGCACTTGGGCATGGTCTACGCTAACTCTGCGACAAGCGACATCAGCGATTTAAAAACGACATCGACATGAAACTGTCATCCATCGAGCCTAGATTGGCTCAGGTATTGCTGACCTAGACCAACACCACCGCAAACGTCGATAAAAACGCAGCGTTGAAAACGCCCAAAGGAGCTTCGGATGAAACAGCTTTTCCTGGCATCACTGTTAGGCTCGACCATTGCCATGTGCACCGCCGCCATGGCCGCTGATACCGATCTAAAAACCCTGGAAGCTGCCGCAAAGGCAGAAGGCGCCGTCAACAGCGTCGGCATGCCCGATGACTGGGCCAACTGGAAAGGCACCTGGGAAGACCTGGCCAAGACCTACGGCCTCAAGCACATCGACACCGACATGAGCTCGGCCCAGGAAATCGCCAAGTTCAAGGCTGAGAAAGACAACGCCAGCGCCGACATCGGTGACGTGGGCGCAGCGTTCGGTCCGATTGCGGTGAAGCAGGACGTCACCCAGCCGTACAAACCGTCCACCTGGGCCCAGGTTCCGGATTGGGCTAAAGATAAAGACGGCCACTGGGCCTTGGCCTACACCGGCACCATCGCGTTTATCGTCAACAAGAAGCTGCTGCACGGCTCTGAAGTGCCGACCAGCTGGGCTGACCTGCAAAACGGCAAGTACAAAGTCTCCATCGGTGACGTGAGCACCGCAGCGCAAGCGGCCAACGGTGTACTGGCAGCCGCCATCGCCAATAAAGGCGACGAAAAGAACATCGCCCCCGGCCTGCAATTTTTCACCAAGATCGCCCAGCAAGGCCGTCTCTCGCTGTCCAACCCGACCATCGCCACCATGGAAAAAGGCGAAGTCGAAGTGGGCGTGGTCTGGGACTTCAACGGCCTGAGCTACAAGGCCAAGATGGCCAACCCGGATGACTACGTGGTGCTGATCCCATCGGACGGCTCGGTGAAATCCGGCTACACCACCATCATCAACAAATACGCCAAGCACCCGAACGCCGCCAAGCTGACCCGCGAATACATCTTCAGCGACGCCGGCCAACTCAACCTGGCGAAAGGCAATGCGCGTCCAATCCGCGCTGAAACCGACCTGAAACTGCCGGCCGATATCGCCAAGAACCTGATCCCGGGCGAGCAGTACACCAAGGCCAACCCGCAGCCGATCAAGGATGCCGATGCCTGGGAAGCCACGTCCAAGAAACTGCCTCAGCTGTGGAACGAGCAGGTCATCGTAGAGATGAAGTAAGTCCGCCACCCGCATTGGAGCTCCACTGGAGATCCAATGTGGGAGCGGGCTTGCTCGCGAATGCGTTGGTTCAGTCAACTGATTCATCGCCTGACACACAGCTTTCGCGAGCAAGCCCGC
>NZ_JACART010000068.1:0-28000 GCF_013386445.1 Pseudomonas sp. P7759 | reverse complement strand
GCCTTGGACATCGCACCTTGAAAACCAATGATACCTGCGAAAGTATCTGGGCTGGAAGCGAGCATACGAAACATATTTGGAATAAAACCAACTTGGCTACCAATTGCATCGAGGGTGGAGTGGGTGTTGGTGGGAGCTTGGTCGCGAGTTGGAATAGTAATACGTGCCATCTGTAGATCCTCTTTCATTTAGCCGTTGTTGGCGTGAGAGGAAGCTTATGTTTTCAACCCTGGTTTGATAATCCCCCGATATCGGGAACCACCCTTTCAGATTTCGAGAATTTAGAACTTTACCCGGCAGCATTGTATACAGACGAGGTTAGGGAAATCCTGAAAAAGACTTCCTGATTTGGCAAAATCCCCAGAACGCCTGTCGCCGAGTTTTCCGATGAAGCAAATGACCCTCGCCGATGCCGAGTACGCCGGTAAGCGCAAACAGGCCCACAAGGAACTGTTCCTGATCGAGATGGATCGGCTAGTGCCCTGGAAGCGGTTGGTCGCCCTGATCGAACCCCATTACCCAAAGGGCGAAGGCGGTCGTTCGGCCTATCCATTGATGGCGATGCTGCGCGTGCACCTGATGCAGAACTGGTTCGGCTACAGCGATCCGGCGATGGAGGAGGCGCTGTACGAAACCACGATCCTGCACCAGTTTTCCGGGCTGAGCCTGGAGCGTAGCCCTGACGAAACCACCATCCTCAACTTCCGCCGCTTGCTGGAAAACATGAGTTAGCCGCCAGGATATTAGGTGTGATCAACGGGTATCTTGGTGATCGTAGGCTGTCGTTGCGACAAGGCACCATCGTCGATGCGACGATCATTCACGCGCCAAGTTCGACCAAGAACAAAGATGGCAAACGCGATCCCGAAATGCACCAAACGAAGAAGGGCAATCAATATTACTTCGGCGCCAAAGCGCATATCGGTGTCGACGATCAGTCAGGCGTGGTGCACAGCGTGGTGGTCACAGCAGCTAATGTTGCAGACATCACGCAGGTCGATAAATTGCTGCATGGCGAGGAAAACGTAGTGTGCGCTGATGCTGGCTATACCGGAGTCGAGAAGCACGAAGAACATACAGGACGCCAAGTCATCTGGCAGGTTGCAGCCCGACGCAGCACCTACAAAAAGCACGGTAAGGGCAGCGCATTGTACAAAGCGATGCGCAGGATCGAGAAAGCCAAATCCCAGGTTCGCGCCAAGGTTGAGAATCCGTTCCGGGTGATCACGCGTCAGTTTGGTTACACCCAGGTGCGCCTCCGAGGTCTGGTCAAGAACACCGTACAGATGGTAACGCTGTTCGCCCTGTTGAACCTATGGATGGCGCGCTGACACTTGCTATCCAATGCGGGAGAGGTGCGCCTGTGATAGAATAAATGGCTGCTGCGAGGTGCTCGCAATGGCAAAAAAGCATGAGATAGACGGCAGATTTGATCCAATTTGTTCGGCTACCGTTTTTGAAAAAGCCTATGACGAAGTAGCCGGAAAACATGGGGCTACTTCAGACCATCCCTAACTCTATGTAGAGCTTGATACTTTGGCCTGAAAATTCATAAACCAGTACAGGTGAGACGGACAAGCTATTGTTAGCAGCCGTCTCATCACCTTCCCAATAGGTGTATGCTCCACTCCAATAGCCAGTTAAACGACCGACTTCGGTCTGCCACCAACTCTTGTTCCAATCGACTTGCAATCACAAACGATAGGTCATGGTGGATTAGCCAGTTTGCCCTACCGCTAACTCTACTCCAGCAGCTTGCGTGGCAATATTGTGTCCCAACAATGTGGCCGCAACCGCCTCCAGGCAAAACGAATGGTAATCCCCCCATTTCTAATACACGTCAGAGATAGACGTCAGGCCACTAAGGCCAACTTCTTTTTAGGGGTGATGCCTCCAAGTGCCATATTCGAGCGCTCGTAATTGTATGTCGAGATCCAGTGTGTGCCGTAACCCTTAACGTCCGCTATCGATTCAAACAGATAATGCCCCAGCCAGTCGTAACGCACCGTGCGGTTATAGCGCTCGACGTAGGCGTTTCGCTGCAGGTTGCCCGGCTGAATATAATCCAAGCGGATACCCCGTTTCTCGCCCCACCCAGTGAGTTTGGCACTTATAAATTCGGGCCGTTATCGCTGCGGATTGCCTGCGGGCTTCTGCGCCATTCGATGACCTGATCCAGCGCTCGCACTACACACTCAGCCGGAAGAGAAAAATCAATTTCCATGCTGCGCGCTTCCGGGCTGAAGTCGTCAATCAGATTGAAAACCCGAAAGCTGCGTCCGTCCGACAACTGATCGTGCATGAAGTCCATCGACCAGCACTGGTTGCTGGCTTGCGGAACAGCCAGTGGTTCAGGCTTTTCGCGCATGGTACGTTTGCGCGGCTTGATGCGTAGGTTCAGTTCCAGCTCGCGGTAAATCCGGTACACCCGCTTGTGGTTCCAGCGGTAGCCTTTGACGTTGCGCAGGTACAAAAAGCATAAGCCGAAGCCCCAGTTTCGCTGGTTGTATGTCAGGCGGATCAAATGATCCGCAATCTCAGAGTTTTCAGACGCCGTGCGTGGCTGATAGCGATAGCAGGGATAGTGACCACGAAAGCCAGGCACACCAGCCTGTGATGCTACACCGACCGGAACGAACAACCTCTAGTGCCATCTCTCGTCGCCGAGATTGCGTCACCACTTTTTTGCCATGGCTTCCTGGATGATCTCGGCTTTGAGGCGCTCTTCGGCGTACATTTTTTTAAGCTACCGGTTCTCTTCTTCCCGCTCACGTATACGGAGCATTAGCGAAGCGTCCATGCCGCCGAATTTGGTGTGCCACTTATAGAACGTGGCAGAACTGATGCCGTGCTCACGCCACAGCTCTGGGGCTGGGGTTCCAGCCTCTGCTCGCTTGAGAATGGCCATGATTTGACTGTCTGAAAAACGCGATGTCTTCATGCAAAATTTCCTTGATCCGGTCAGGAGAAAATTCTACTTCTGATGCGTACTTTTTTCAGGGGGATTACCCTTTCACCGCCCAGATGAGCAAGTGGCGCAGCCATGAACTCGCTACATATGGATACTTGGCTGCCTCAGAGGTTGGATCTTTCCACCAGACCTGCCAATGTGATTGGTGCACACCGCCCTAACGCAAGGAAACCACAATAAAACGCAGGATCGCCGTGTTCACTCGCAGGAACGCGTACATGGTGCCAGAGGCTCAGGTGCTGCTGGGTATTCTCAAAGTTGAAGGCGCATAGTTTTTCAATGGAAGGCAAGCTGCGTAGAGGCGGCCCCGGTTGCTGCGCTCATCAGGGGGGTGAGGTACAGCCTTCCTGACGTTGTTCACAGGTGTATGAAAAGCGGAACGCCAGGAGACGAGGCGATCTGAAGATGCGCCAGCGCTCAGCTTGAGAAACAGTCTTATTCCGACGGATTGGAGCACTAAATTTCAACGGTTTGCGACACGGCATTAATCCGGACAAACAGTCTCGCCACGTTCATTGATCATGCGTCCAACCTCCCGCGTTGACGGTACCCGATGAGACGGATTGATGGAATTCGCTTCAGCGTTTGCGAGGTTCTCTATTACTGTTAATAGAACGTGTCGTGCTGTTTCGACGTCTTGCTCCTTAAGCCCGGCCACACTCACCTCGTTGACTTCTAGCGCCAGAGGAATCAAAACATCCTTCAGCCGGCGTCCTTCCTCGGTGAGGAAAACGTGAACATTTTTTTTATTTTCCGGCCTCTGCTGTCGGGCTACGTAACCCAGTTTTTCCATCGCCTTCACCGCTGCGAAAGTCGTAGGCTCCATCAGTCCAGCCTGAGTGCTGAGCTGTTTTTGAGTCAACCCGTCTGTCTCCCAGAGGATTCGCAAGAATGCCCAATGACCAAAGGATACGCCGTGTTCAGTTAATCGCATCTGCAGCGCTCTGATCAGCGCGCGCGTTGCATCCTTGACCAAGTGAGCGAGACGATCATCAGGCACAACATCGTGCCAATGCCTGAGTATTTCCTGGGTTTCAGGTTGTTTGGGGGCCAAGGGCTTTGGTGCAGTCATATCAAGGTCCGTTCTCATCACTCGCGTCAGCGGAGTAAGCATAACGCGTTGTCGAAACACATGCGTCAGCTCATAAAATAATTAGATATCGTTCCTTTTTCATTGCGTGCAGAAAAAAATCGCCATACTATCTTAGAGACCTAATAAAAAAGCACGCCAGGCTTTGGCTGCGCTACACAAAGTCCGAGGCGTGCACAATGACAACAACAATGACAGATGCCGTGCCCCATCTTCTCCAGCGCAACCATGAGCGCATCGATAAGATCTATAGAAAAGTCACGTTACGCTTGATGACTTTCATTTTCGTGGCTTGGGTTCTCAATTATCTGGATCGCGTGAACATCAGCTTCGCGCAGGCTTACCTGAAGCACGATTTAGGTATGAGCGATGCTGCTTACGGACTCGGCGTAAGCTTGTTTTTTATAGGCTACATCGCTTTGGAAATACCCAGCACGCTTTACCTGCAAAAGATTGGTGCCCGGTTGACGATCACCCGGATCATGATGCTGTGGGGGTTGATCTCAGCGTCCATGGCATTCATGACAACGCCCACTCAGTTCTACATTGCCCGTGCCCTGTTGGGCGCTGCCGAAGCCGGCTTCTGGCCTGGAATCATTCTTTATCTGACCTATTGGTATCCAGGTGCCAGGCGCGCTCGCATCACATTGCGCTTCTTACTGGCCATCGCCGCAGCGGGAATCATCGGCGGTCCCCTGTCCGGTTGGATACTCACGCATTTCGTTGACGTCATGGGAATGAAAAACTGGCAGTGGATGTTCATCCTGGAAGGTCTTCCTGCTGCTGTAATGGGAGTGACGGCCTACTTCTATCTGGTAGACAAACCCGAGCAGGCAAAGTGGCTCGACGACGAGGAGAAGTCCATTATTCTCGACGCGCTGGCCGCTGACCGCGCGGGCAAGAAGCCCGTTACCGATAAGCGTCATGCTGTGCTGGCTGCGCTCAAGGATCCGCGCGTGTACGTCCTTGCTGCTGGTTGGGCCACCGTGCCGCTATGTGGCACGATCCTCAATTACTGGACACCTACCATCATACGGAACACTGGCATCCAAGATGTACTGCGAGTCGGATTGCTTTCCACCGTGCCATACATCGTGGGGGCGATCGCCATGATTCTCATTGCGCGCAGCTCCGACATTCGTCTGGAGCGTCGTAAGCACTTCTTTATCAGTATCGCCTTCGGTGCCTTGGGTGCCTGCCTGCTGCCTCACGTTGTGGACTCGGCCATTATTTCAATTACTTGCCTGGCAATGATTGCAGTGTCGTACTTTGGCGCCGCAGCGATCATCTGGTCGATTCCTCCGGCTTATCTTAATGATGAGTCCGCAGCAGGGGGCATTTCGGCGATCAGCTCTCTTGGTCAGATCGGAGCGTTCTGTGCGCCCATCGGATTGGGCTGGATCAACACAGTTACCGGCAGCCTCGCAATCGGACTGACGATAATCGGGATACTGGTCCTGGCGGGGGGTTTGGCAGTTCTGATTGCGGTGCCAGCTAACGCCTTGAGCGAAAAGCCACTGACCGACGAATAGGATAAAGCAGCCTGATTGGTTGAAGCACGCCTAAAAAACGTTAGATATCTACGCAATTCTCGGTTCGTGGGCGTGCTTAATCCGCAATCCGATGTAATGAGGAAACAGCGATGAGTAGTTCCGAACAGCTCGATGATGGGTTCACAGGCCTCAAGGTGACCGCTAAATCCGAAATTGCCCGCGGCATTTTCCGCTTCGAATTGGCCCACCCGCAGGGGATACATCTGCCAGCGTTTACGGCCGGTGCGCACCTCAGGGTAAGGGCGCCCAACGGAAGCATCCGCAATTACTCATTGAGCAACGACCCGCAAGAACGTGAGCGTTATGTCATTGCGGTCAAGCGTGACGCCAACGGACGAGGCGGTTCGGTGAGCATGGCAGATGATATCAAGATAGGCGACTTGCTACCGGTGGCAACACCGCAAAATGAGTTCGAACTTACCGAGAACGCCCGGCAATTCATCTTCGTTGCCGGAGGCATCGGTATTACCCCGATCCTATCGATGATGCGTCACCTGAAGGCCAGCACCGTCATCCCCTTCAAACTTTACTACTGCACCCGTAATCCGGAACTCACCGCCTTCAGGGATGAGCTGCTGGGGGCCGAATTTGTTAACACGTCAGTCATTCACCACGACTTCGGCAAGCCAGCAGACGCTTACGATTTCTGGCCTGTTTTCGACAAACCAAGCAGCGGTACACATGTGTACTGCTGTGGCCCCCGGCCGTTGATGGACAGCGTGCTGGACATGACGGGGCACTGGCCACCCGGCTCCATACATTTTGAAAGCTTCGGTGTCGACCAGAGTCGCTTCGCCGAAAACCGGCCTTTTTCGGTGACCCTTGGCCGGAGCGGAATCGACATCATAATTCCCGCCGACCGTTCAATTCTGGAGGTTTTACGCGACAACGGTATTCGGACACCAAGTTCTTGTGGGAGTGGCACCTGCGGCTCTTGTCGTACCCGTCTGATTGAAGGTGACGTCGAGCATCGCGACATGGTGCTGCGTGAGGACGAACAGCACGATCAGATCATGATTTGCGTTTCCCGAGCCAGAAATGACGTGCTGGTACTCGACCTTTAGGCGAGACCTTTTTTACAAACGATTAGTTGAACGCTGGAGATATTACATGTTGACCCCTGAAGAGAACCTGTTGCTCTGCCGCGTCGAAGGTGACGCGCCGATGGGCCAGATGATGCGCCGTCACTGGACACCTGTGTGTTTGCTTGAAGAAGTCAGCGAGCCTGACGGCACGCCTGTCAGGGCCCGTCTGTTTGGCGAGGACTTGGTCGTGTTCCGCGACACCGATGGTCGCGTTGGTGTCATGGACGAGTATTGCCCACATCGCCGCGTATCGCTGCTCTACGGCCGCAATGAAAACTCGGGATTGCGCTGCCTCTATCATGGCTGGAAGATGGATGTGGACGGTAATGTGGTGGAAATGGTTTCCGAGCCTGCCGCCAGTAACATGTGTCAAAAGGTCAAACATACAGCCTACAAAACTCGTGAATGGGGCGGTTTCGTTTGGGCCTACATGGGACCACAGGACGCAGTTCCCGAATTTGTGCCACCGGCCTGGGCACCCCACGATAAGGTTCGAGTGAGCATCGCCAAGGCGATCATTCCTTGCAACTGGGCGCAGATCCTGGAAGGTGCCATCGACTCGGCACACAGCTCAAGTCTGCACTCATCTGACTTCGTTCCAGCACGGGTTGGAGGCGCTGAGGCGACCGCAAAAAAATGGTTACGACCTTCTACGGACAAAGCACCACGAATGCAGGTTGACCGCACCAGCTATGGCTTCCGTTATGCCGCTCTTCGCCGTCCCATTCAGAATGCAGCCACCAACGAGTATGTGCGATCTACAGTGTTCGTAGCCCCTGCAACCGCGCTGATTCCGCCGAATAACTTGTATAACGTGGCAAATATCAACGTACCCATCGACGACACCCACACAGCCTTCTATTTCATGGCCTGGGGAAATCCCGATAACACCCCGGAAACCGAAACCTGGCGCAAGTTCCTCGGCCAGCAGCCCGGCATTGATCTGGACAGCGGCTACCGTCCGCTACGTAACAACGAGAACCATTTCTGGCAAGATCGTGAAGCTATGAAGAACGGTAATTTTACCGGCATCAAAGGCTTCCCCAATCAAGATATTGCTATGTGGGTGACCATGGGGCCTATCGCCAACCGATCCGATGAGCGCTTGGGCGCCAGTGACCTTGCAGTAGTGGAGTTCCGCCGAGTGATGCTTGATGCCCTGGCAGCATTCCAAGCGGGTGATACCGCTATCGGTACGGGTGAAAAAACGATCCCTTCCAGTATCTGTTCGTTTCAAGCGATCGTGCCCAAGGACATCGACTGGCGTGAATATAAAAGTCATTACGTATGGGCTGGCGGCGATGCCAATATGGTAGCCGAGCCTGATTACGAGGTCCGTGCGTGATGGCCAGCAACGCAGAATCTTCGCGGCGGCTGCGCCTAGGCATAGTCGGTCTAGGTCGGGCATTCACCCTCATGCTGCCAACCTTCCTGGCCGACCGACGCGTTCAATTGGTGGGCGCCTGTGACCCGCGGGCGCAAGCCCGTGAGCAATTCGAAAGGGATTTTGATGCTCCTGCCTTCGAGACCATCGAAGCCTTGGCTGCCGACAGTAACGTCGACGCCTTGTACATCGCTAGCCCGCATCAGTTTCACGCTGAGCACACCCATATAGCCGCCGCTCATCGCAAGCACGTGCTAGTCGAAAAACCCATGGCGCTGTCTCTCGACGAATGCGATCGGATGATCGCCGATTGCGCCGATGCTGGCGTGAAGCTGATCGTTGGACATTGCCACAGTTTCGATACCCCCTACCTGCGTACCCGGGAGTTGATCGGTAGCGGCAAGTTTGGCGCAGTGAAGATGATTCAAGCGCTGAACTACACCGACTACCTGCTGCGTCCTCGCCGCCCGGAAGAGCTCTCCACCGCTGAAGGCGGCGGAGCAGTATTCAGCCAGGCAGCACATCAAGTAGATGTGGTCCGTTTGCTAGCTGGCAGTCGCGCTACCCGTGTCCGCGCGGCAGTGGGTAACTGGGACCGCGCCCGGCCAACTGAAGGCGCCTACACAGCCACTCTATGGTTCGAGAATGGGGCATTCGCATCCATTACCTACAACGGCTACGGACACTTCGACTCCGACGAGTGGATGGGGTGGATTGGGGAAATGGGCAAGCCAAAAAGCCCTGAAGCTTACGGCGGCGCCCGTCGATTGTTGCAGCAGGTGCAATCGGCAGATGAGGAGGCGCGACTCAAAGCTGAGAGCACTTATGGCGGTACACGCTACGTCAGCCCCTCTCCTACCGACGACGCGATGGCCTTCCAGCATTTCGGCCCGATTATTGTGTCGTGCGAAGGTGGCGACCTTAAGCCCGTGGCGGATGCCATCATGCTCTACGGCCCGAATAGTCGTAATCGACTGATGCTTGAACGGCCAGCGGTGCCGCGGTCCGAAGTCATAGACGAGCTGTATCTGGCTCTGTTTTACGGGATCACGCCGCTGCATGACGGTGAATGGGCTCGCGACACTTTAGAGATCTGCCTTGCCATGCTGCGATCCAACGAAGAACAACGCGACGTCACACTGGGTATGAATGCTGCAGTCACTCAAATTTGCGAGAACCAATTATGAACAAATTGAACCTATCCATAGCTGTGGGCAATTATGATCGCATTCGGCCATTGGTGGACGACGAAGTACAGATCGATGGGGTCGACCCAATCTTTATGCTGCAAGATCCCGAAGAGATTTTCTTTCGGGCATTTCGCCATGCTGACTACGACATCTGCGAGTTATCGTTGAGCAGTTACAGCGTTAAAACCGCAGCGGGCACCAGTCCCTATATTGCTGTCCCTGTCTTCCCATCCCGCGCGTTTCGTCACTCTTCGATTTACATCCGCAATGATCGCGGAATTGAGTCTGCGGCAGACCTCAAGGGCAAACGGATCGGGGTGCCGGAGTACCAGTTGACGGCGAACGTATGGGTTCGGCTGTTCCTGGAAGAAGACCATGGTTTGAAAGCCTCGGACGTCACCTGGGTTCGTGGTGGGTATGAAGAGGCCGGGCGTCTGGAGAAAATTGTTCTGAAGCTACCGGCAGATGTCATCGTCGAGAACGCCCCAGAGACTGAAACGCTTTCTGGCATGCTCGCCTCCGGTGAACTGGATGCCGTGATCGGTCCACGTGCACCTTCCTGTTTCACTCAAGGTCATCCTAGGGTCAGCTATCTTTATCCTGATCCTCAAGGAGCGGCCTCGGACTGGTATCGCCGCACTCAGCTATTCCCGATCATGCACTTGCTAGGGGTCCGGCGCACGCTCGCCGAGCAGCACCCATGGTTACCCGGGGCCATAGCCAAGGCATTCGAAAAGTCCAAGTCTGTGGCACTGCGCAAATTGAGCGACACCTCCGCTACCAAGGTAACGTTACCGTTTATCGAGGATCAGTTAAGAGCGGCCCGCCAATTGCTCGGTGAAGACTTCTGGTCCTATGGTTTCGAAGCAAATCGTCATGTACTCAGCCGCTTCCTAGAACGCCATTACGCAGAAGGATTGTCGTCGCGCTTACTTCAGCCCGAGGAGCTGTTCCATTCAGCTTCGTTGGAGAGTTTCAAGATTTAACGGAAGTCGTAGCGAAGGTTTAGTGCACTGAGCATGTTAATAAATTTTGTGACTGTCCCTATCGTGCGGGTAGATGGCGGTCACGATTTTTTTACATCTACCCCCCAGCGCCAGCCGCTCAACCAAGTCGATCGCCTTTTTCCACTCCTTCCCTTTCAACGAATGGAAGCATTGCAGCAAATCAGGATGACTGCTTGTAAAACACGAGAGGCAAGCCTGGATGAATCCATTTATGCAGCGGAGAACCGTGTGAAGGTACTCCTATCATTACCCTGACAGTATCTGGAGCAGACTCGACGGGGGACGTATTCTTTTTCGTACTAAACTCGCAATTATCCAACCGTCAATGGAGTTAATCGATTAGTTGTGTACCGCGTCCGCCAGCAGCTTGATGGATACCAAAAACAGGCTGAGCTGCACAATGCGGTAAAACCAAATATCGGAAATTTTCCGCGTAAGGTAAGCACCAGCCACCGTACCTATCAGAGCAAATGGGATCAGTACCATGGCATCCAACAGCGTTTCATGGGAGTACGGACGCAAGTTCTGGTAAGGAACAATCTTTGCGGCGTTGATGACCGCAAAAACAATAGTGGCGGTTCCGGCGAACTCGGCCTTGGCTAGTTTTTGCGGCAGCGTGAATATCTGAAACGGTGGCCCGCCAGAATGGGAAATGAAACTGGTGAAGCCCGCCAGCGTGCCCCAGAACCAGCCCTTGGCACGGTCTGCAGGCTGCGGTGCCCCATCGGTTGGCTTGCACAGCCACACATTCAGACAAAAGGCTACGCCCATGGTGCCGATCAGGAAGGTGACGACCTGATCCGACACGATAGATGCGGTCAGCCAACCTGCCAACACACCGACGATGCCCGCAGGGATCAGTATTCGCAGATTAGCCTTGCTAAAGTCACGCCGATACAGGTAAACCCCCAACCAATCAGAAATCACAAAGATCGGCAACAACAATGCCGCCGCCTTAACCGGCGACATCACCAGTGACAGCAGTGGCACGGCTAACATGCTGATACTAGGCAAGCCCCCCTTTGACAAACCCACCAGGAAGGCTGCAAGTACGGTTAGAAAAAAGTAGGTGTCCAGGTTCAAGGTTTAGGCGCCGTGATAGCGAGCATCAATACCAGGATCCTTTCCGGTCCCTGGCAATGCCACATGATTAATCTTGTCATTCCATCCCCAGTCTTGACTCGCTGAAATTGCGAACTTGAGCTCAGAATCTACCGTGGCCATTCCTCTCAGAACCGCAAGCCTCGCCAAATTCCTGCTTTCAACACGTTAATGGGAGTCCATCGGGCCTTGCATTACGCCGAAGCCCGGTGGAAGCCAGAACTCAGGTAGATGCCTTGGCCACCCGCACGTCGACCACAGCCTGTTCTCGAAGCCGTTCGTACTCCTGCTCAGGAACAGGAACCGCGTCGGGATTGCCCAGATCGTTCAAGGGGATTCGGGAGGTTTCTCTGGCGGTCCAGGCTGCGATTGCCGCGACCACCGTCACGCCCAGGGTGATCGCCCCGATGGTCATCGGAACGTTGACCGAACCTGGCGGAGCAACAACGACGAATAGCGCCGGAAGCATGGCTGTGGCGGCGGTGCCGAGGTTCTGGGAGATGGCCATGCCCGAGACACGGGTGCGAGTCGGGAACATTTCCGGGTAGAAACTCGGGAAAACCGCGTTGTACCCTTGATAAAGGACTCCCCACATCAACAGTGACGTCACGATCGCCAACGAGATGCTATGAACGCTGATGGCATAGAGATATACGAACGACAGCAATCCTGGAGCGAGTGCACCGATGATGATCAGCGGCCTACGGCCGAACTTGTCTGACAGGTTGCCGGCTAGCGGGGTGATGAGCACGGCGACAATATTGCCCATGACCGAGATCCATAGGTAAACTTCCTTCTCGAATCCGATGCCATAGCCCGGCTGGACCGCGTAAGCCGCTCCGAAAATCGTTGTTACCACTGGAATGACGTTCATCAAAGAACAACACATCACTCGCAGCATGTCCTTCCAGCTCTCTGTAACAACCTGAATAACCGGCGCCTTATAGGCCGCACCGCGTGCGCCCTCTTCAGCGAATGCAAGTGACTCGTCGACCTCGCGGCGGATGATGTAACCCGCGACGATGACAATGAAGCTGAGCAGGAAAGGGATGCGCCATCCCCAAGCATTGAACGCCTCAGTGGGCATGTAGTAAGCGAGTGGCAGGAAGACCGCTGCAGCGAAAATCTGTCCCGCTTGTACACCCTGCATTGTGAAGCTGGCGTAGAAACCGCGTCGGCCAAAAGGCGCGTGTTCGAGAATCATTGAGGTGGCGCCCGATACCTCTCCAGCCACTGCGAAGCCCTGTATCAGTCGTAGCAAGACGAGAAGCACAGGGGCAAGCACGCCGACCTGTTCGTAAGTCGGCAACAGCCCGACGCCCATCGTCGAAAAGCCCATGAGAAACATGCACAAGACCAGCACCTGCTTGCGCCCATGCGTGTCACCCCAGTGCCCGAGAAAGAAGGCACCAATCGGGCGAGCGATGTAACCCACACCATACGTCGCCAATGACGCGATGAGGACAAGCTTGGGATCCTTATTGGGAAAAAAGATCTGGGGAAAGATCAGCGATGCCGCTGTGGCGTAAATGAAGAAGTCGTAAAACTCCAGTGCCGATCCAATCCAGCCGCTGGCAGCAGCCTTCTTGATCTGTTGTTTCGCGCGGTGCGCATGGTCCGAGGCGTCTGCCATTATTGTCTCCAGTATTTTTATTTTGAGAGTCGGCTGATCAAGGTCTAGCGTGCGACGACAGCGAATACGCTGCCTTCGTGTGATACATCCAATGCCTTACATCTATTGATACTTCCGTAAATCATGACAACCAGCGGCCGCATCGAGTGTTATCCAGGCAGGAACAAATCGGGGGGATATTGGTGCCGCACAAAAAACGATTAAATCGCACGCGCTTTGCAGCAAACGCAGATCCCGCTATTGAGCAGCATGGGCTTTCGCCAGGATCTCGAGCGTAGTGGCCCGAAGCATGCGCGCGCGTGCCACCGGTGCAAGCAGACCAGGCAAGCCATGAAGTGGTACTTCGATGGAGATAACTGTCTCGGGGGGAAGGGCTCGTATCATCGGAATAAGATCGAGACCGCCCTTTCCGGGAGGGAGCCGCGCGCTCCGTGCCTGAAACAACAATTCCTCTTCAGAAACCGGCGCCTTTGACGGTGCATCGCAGATCTGGAAATAGGCCCACATATTCTTTGGTAGTAGCGCGAGATCCTCTGGCGTGCCGCCTGAGCGGGCAAGGTGAATCGCGTCCACTACAACCCCGCCAGCCCCCGCGGCTTCAACTACGCGACATGCGGAAGGCAGGTTCTTGATGCCTCTCCATGGCATGAACTCTAAGCCCATGAGCAATCCGTAACGTTCTCCAATAGCGCTCAGTTCGCCGAAGCGCCGAGCAACTGCAGCCTCGTCGTCGCTATCTCCAGCTACAAGTACATGCTTTGCGCCGAGCATCTCAGCAGCAGCAAGTAACGGCTCCAGGTCAGCAGGCCTGGTGCCTGGCGTAAGGCGAACCAACTCTACGTCATGTACACAGACCCCTCGGTCGCGCATCCGCGCCAGGGTGTCGCGCATCATCGGTGTATTACCAATCATGGGGTGCAGGCGCTCCTCCGTCGAAGCAGGCGCGAGCCTCATGCTGACATAGGAGAATCCGGCGTCAGCTGCGGCGTCAACCAACTCGGGAGGTGTCAGTTCGATCAAACTCAAATGCGCCAGGCAAAGTGTGTGCGACGTGCTGTTGTTCATGGTTTTAAGCTCCCTGTGGTGCACTCAATAAACATCTGTGGGTATCGCAGAATAGGAAAGCGAATAGAAGTCGCTCTTTTGATCCGGCTGTGCGCCCAGGCTTACGAGTGAAGATTCGGAAAGCTCGAAACTATTTAGAGCCTGCACCGCATCCGTGTCGTATCCACAAACAACCAACGCCCAATCCGCAACCTCGTCTGCCGTACCACGAATCTTTTGCTCCGTTGTCTGGGCGATCAAAGGCGTCTCGTGTATCAGTAGATGCGCACCTGTAATTCCAGGACGAACAGATAGCTCTTCGATGAGTGCCTTCAGAGATTGTCGGAGCTCGGCCTCACGTTCGCGCTTCGGGGAGAAACGGATAGTCAATGCGTTGCGCGCCACACCACCGCCGCGCGATTCAAGAACATGCGATTGACTGCGCACCATATTTCTGTGATGCGGCATCAACTTGATCGACCAGGGAGTGGGTGCATTCAAGCGTTCAAGGTACGAGGGCGACGACAGGACGTCGAAGTTTTCCAATTCGTACATCACGAAAATGCCTTCCCCACCCCTCACATCGGTCCACCTCGAGCTTCTGTGGAATCCAGGGATGCCAAGCCGCTCGGGAAAATGTTCATGGGAGTGCCAATGCTCGAAGTCTTCTCGCATATCGGGAGCCATGTTCCACCACATGGCGAGGGCTGCGTTTCCAAGAAGAGACATCGTCGACCTCAGCTCATGCCAAGAACGCGTGTCATCGCGCCGAACAATCCGGTCGCCTTGACTCTCGTTACCAGCGAGCTATGCGGTCTGTTGATTTTGTACATTCAGAATCGTCCTCATCGTCATTTACCCGGGAGTGGTCCGGACTGGTGAAATCGGACAATACACAAAACTTGAATACCTTTCAAAATTATTCTATTATTCAAATTTTGAATTTGAGGAGGTTTTATGAGCGGAGCACTGGAAAAATCACTGGATATCCTCGAGTACCTCACCGACTATCCGGACGGAGTCGCCCTGGCTCAGATCTCAACTGATTTGAACCAGCTGCGCAGTGGCTGTCACAGGGCGCTGCACGAATTGATTCGTTACGGCTATGTGCGCCAAATGCCGCAACGCGGCGACTATGCGCTCACCACAAAAATGGCATCGATGGGTCTCAGCTTTTTGAGCAAGTCGGGCGTTCTGGACATTGCCCAACCGGTAATCGATCGACTGGCTCAAACGACCGCTGAACTTGTTCGGCTGGGCATCGTCGATGAGGATCGGTTGACGCTGGTGGCAAAGGCGCAGGGCGCGAAATCCGGCCTCCTGTATGACCCGGACATGGGCATAGATTTGAAGTTGTCCTGCAGTGCGGCAGGCCAGGCCTGGCTCATGACGCTACCCGAGGATGTAGCCATCGAGTACGTGACACGACAGGGGATTGGCAAGCCAAAAGACTTCGGACCAAACGCACCGACATCCATCAAGGCCTTGCTGAAGGTGCTGGATGAGCATCGCGGACGTGGATACAGCATTATCCTGGACGCCTATGCCCTGGGCATGAGCTCCATGGCTGCACCCATCAAGCGTGCTAACGAGCCTGCGACAGGCGTCGTCGTGATCGCAGGCCCCTCCTCCCGCCTAACGTTGGAACGAATGCAAGAGTTTGGACCAGCACTTTTAGCGGCCGCGGACGAACTGGCAGTGGCAGGAAACTCTTCAGCACTCTTGAAATCTGCAAATGTGGGCACTTGGGGCAACGTGGTCATTAAACGCGACACTAAGAGGTAATGTTGTCCCGATAGGGCAAACAGTGGCTGATGTTCATAGTGAGAAAGCCCAGATGCGGTCCCAAGAGTCTTTCCTGAGTGCATCTGGGTTTCATCGTCATGCCCGTATCACGATAACTCTCCAAACACCTTAGGAGAGGGTCGACACGACCGGATAGACGTCAGATCGATCCAGCCGGCGTAACGGCAGGAAAGTCTTTCTCGGGATCGAACACGTTATTGAAAAAGTTCGTCAGGGAGTACATGGCCACCAACGCGATAATTTCCATGACATTCGCATCTGTGTAGCCTGCGTCGCGGACGGCTTTCAGATCAGCATCACTGACCTTGCCGCGAGTCTCGATGACTTTGTGCGCGAACTGAAGGGCAGCGTTGCGCTTGGGGTCGGTAGCCTGGCCCTTGCGAGCGAGAATGACTTCATCGGCCGGCAGTTTGGCCATATGCTCGGCCGTAAAGCTGTGAACGGTCAGGCAATAGTTGCAGCCATTCGCTTCGGAAACGGCGAGACCGATGCTGTCACGCGTCTTTACATCGAGCGCTTTACTCATGGAGCCGAGCAGGGTCGCCCATGCGTTGAACGCGATTGGGCTCTGCGCGAAGGTAGCCATCATATTGGGAGTGAACCCGGTGTTCTTGGTGAACGCATCGAGAGTCGGTTTCGAATCAGCCGGCACTTGTTCCGGCGTTAGAACTGCACTTCTAGACATCGTAGTCTCCGTAACTTACTGGTTTAACTGACAATTAAATGAGATCCAACACTTCATCCAACGGACGGCGTGGTTTTTGCGCCCAGTTTCCCGAACGCTCCGCGCCGATGGACAACAACATGACCGGCACTTCGTTTTCAGCCAGTCCAAACTCACGGACAACCCCTTCGGCATCGAAACCGATCATTGGGGTCGAACCCAAGCCTAGCGAGCGGGCGGCATAAATGATCGCCGACGCACCGAAGGTAGCCGTGCGTACTGCCTCATCGCGCTGACGCTGCGGGTGCTCCAGATACAAGTCGCGTGCAGGGAGTTCCCAATCCGACACCATCGCCGCAGGCATGACGCCCGCTTCGACCAACGGCGCAAGACGCTCCGGGATTACACTGGAATCGGCCAATTGACTGCAGATGATGAAAGTGACGGCAGCTTCAGTGATCGCCGGCTGACTCCAGGCAATCGGACTCAACCGTGCTTTGGCTTCTGGCGTGCGCACAGCAATAAAGCGCCAGTTCTGTAAGTGAAAAGATGTTGGCGCGCTGGCGCCGATTCGCACCAACTCGCGGATTTGGTCGTCGCTCAAAATAGCAGTAGGGTCGTAATATTTCGCGGCGCTGCGGCTGAGGATATTTTTGATAACGGCGTTAGACATGCTGATTCCTATATGTGAAAAGTTTGGGTGCGCTATACGTTTATGAGCTATCAGGCGAAATTTGGGCGATTGATGCCCTAGTCGCCCGGCAAAGTGGCCTACTTAGAAACTGACAATTGATGTTGGTAGCGTTAGTGCCGATGACCGAACAGAGCGAATCGATAGTTATCGATATCGCACCTAACTGGATGTCTAGGTAACCAGAGCACCTGAAGTCGGATTGAGATAGCAGTACGTAGAGTTCACGCTTGTGACACAGCTATGAACAATTTTCCTTGCCAGCATCCAGGTATCAGTCGTTATGCCGCAGGAGAACTCTATGGCGGGAATAGCAATTCGGCTCATGGTGTGACTCCTTCATCAGGTGGTTAGGAGTCCCCACTTTAGGCTGATGCGGTGTTCATTTCGAGACTGTATTAGCTCAATAAAATGCTCAAAAGGATCAACAGAAGAGCAATTGACCTTCATGGTCGAAGCGCAGCAGGACACAACTCATTTCGTTGAAATCGAAATACATATTATGCGGGTATAGCCGTGCATGTCGCTCGTTAAGAAGACGCTGCACCTCACCAATGGGGCTAGTGGCTTTGCAGTCTACATACCGAAACGGAGCGTATTACTCGACACCACGGGCTTGGCGGCGCCACTGTCCCACAGTCATCCCCATCGTTTCCGCGAATACACGCCGGAAAGCCGCTACAGATCGATAGCCGACCGCCTCAGCCACAGCCTCGGAAGTCAACGATGGCTTCTTCAGTTCGTTAGCGGCCAAGCTCATCCGGATATCGGTGAGCAACTCGATAGCGGAGCGTCCCAGCTTGTCCAGAAAATGTCGCATGAAGGTGGCCCGTGACATGCTGCACAAATCGGCTAGATCAGGCACGGTCCAGGCACGTGCCGGATCGGCAAACAAGGCTGAAATAGCAGGAGCCCATCGGGGATGACCAGCCAGTGCCAACAACCCTATTGGAGCTCGCTCGGATTCACTAGCCGTACGTAATACCAGTGTGAACAGCGCCGAAGAAAGCGCATTGAGCATGGCGTTTCCGCCCGGTTTATCTCCTCTGGATTCCACACGCATCAGCCCAAGAAGGCCGGCTAGGTGAATCGAGGCGGACCCGATGTCTTCATCATCAGGATCGCAAATAGCGCGCACCACCAAATTTTTGGGAAGGTAATTGTGAATCAACCGATCATGAGGTGGCTCGATGAAAAATCTTCCACACAACATATCCAAGTGCTCGTCACCGCCATCATTCTCACTGAGCGTCCACCCCCCAAGACCTTGATGATTGCAGGTGGGTTTAGGCTCATTTCCGCTGCCATCGTGCAACATGTGCGCCGACCCATGCGGCAACAGCACGATATCACCAGGTCCCAGATCCCTTGTCGTCCCAGTCTCTGGATCCTCTATAACGGCCCGCCCTTTGAGCACGATGTGGTAAGGAATTTCATGAGCCGCGGACTGAACCCTGTCTACACGCCACGGTGCCCCGTAGGCGCAACGGAACTCCAACTGGCCTGTGATGGTGATCATTTTCAGAAGATGGCTGAGCCAGTCGATTTGGGACATAGGAACTCGATACTGAAAGCGTTCTAGCATCTTATCGCGGTTGCACACTACTGCACTGGTCCGCTTCGCCAGAAGCAAGGAAGAAAAGAAGAAAAGAAGAAAAGGCCCGACTGTTGCGCGTCGTAAACAGGTGGGAAACGTTGCCACGGTTTCCAACGCAAAATATCAGACCAAGGCCATCGGCTTGTTCGGCGACCAAGCAGCTCAAGGTGCCCGTCCAGAAACAATCGACCAATGAAGCGGCATATCACCTCGTTGATCAACTGATCCCATAGGCAACAGGAAACTCCTTTTCCAGGCTTTGTACCAAACCCCAAAGGCTTGCAGCCAATCAAACACCGGTCGAGCATCAGATGGCTAAAAAGACGTTGTTCGAGACGATCTGCACCAAATACTGCACGTTTGGAGCACATTGATTTCCACTTAAAGGTAACAATCTCCACACCCCCAACGTACTAACCCCGTTGGATTTAAAACGACATACGGACAGTCAGAAACAAGCAACCTCTGGGCTGACGTCATGCCAAACCCGTTACCAACTATTTGGAATTCAATCTCATGAAAACTCTGACTGCTGCAAATTACACAGTGGACGGCAATACTCAGAAACGTTCATTGGGCGTCACCACAATGAACCTAGGGGTTTTTGGTGTTTATGTCGCTCTTGCCGTGATTTACTTCTGGTTCGGGGGTATGAAATTTACCCATTATGAAGCGCAAGGTTTGGTTCCATTGGTTGGCAATAGCCCATTGCTCGGCTGGGTATATAAGATTTTCAGTGTCGACACCTTTTCCGGTTTGCTGGGTATTCTTGAGGTGTCCATCGGAGCACTGATACTGGGTCGTTTCGTTTCTCCGAAGCTTTCTATCCTCGGAGGTGCTCTATCTGCCGGTTTGTTTGTCACGACTGTAAGCTTTATGCTTTCAACTCCAGGCGTGTTCGAACCCGGACTTGGTTTTCCAGCCATCACTATTGCTCCAGGTCAATTTCTGCTCAAAGACATTGGTTTGTTAGCCGCCTCGATTTTCGTGGCCGGGCACTCGTTAGTTGAACTTGAATCCCGCTCTAATTGATTGATGATCACCTCAATGGCCTGAGTGCGAACCGTACTCAGGCCAGTGTTTGTGCACGTTCATAGGCCGTTGTTACCTCTCAGAAAAAATCTTTAACCATACCCCTCATAGACCGTTAGCACTTTTAATCCATTCACGGGGACTGACCCCCGTTTTTCTGCGAAATGCTCGTGCCAGAGCCGACGGACTGTCATAACCTACCTCTTCAGCAATCAAATTGATGGCTCGGCCTTCTCGCAATAGCCTCTGAGCCAGACTGACCCGCCAGCTCAATAAATACTCTGCAGGCGTTTGTCCTATGACAGTTCGAAAATGCGCCGCATAGGCCGAACGTGACATGTTAGATTCATCCGCCATCTCGGCAATTGACCAAGGATGATTGGGTGCGTCGTGGACGCGCAGCAAGGAGTGTGCAAGTCGAGGGTCTGCCAATCCTGCCATCAAACCTGTATGCAATTGATTCTGATCCAGCAGATGGCGGAACAACAATATAATCAGCAACTCGAACAGCCGATTGATTACAGCCTCCTTACCACACCGGCCCTCAGCCGCCTCTGCGAACATCCACGTCAGTGTGGTAGCCAGCAATGGTAATTCATCCAAAGGCAAAACAAGCATGTCCGGTAGCGAAGCTGAAAATGGGTTGTCGATGCCACCTTCAAACTCCATGGAAGCGCAGAGAAGCTGAGCGTCGTCAAACTCATGGGCAAACAAGCGGTGTCGACACGGCCGCGGCAGGAATATCAAGCTGGGCTTGGTCAGTACCGTATCGCGCTTGTCAATACCTTGCATCGTTACCGTACCCGCCTGCAACAGATGGATATGACCACGCTGATCAAGGTCACCGTAGGTTTGAACTCCACAAAGCTTGTCGTTGTAAAAAAGGTTCGCGCGAACGCCAAATCGAGACAGCAATGTAGACAGACGATCCATAATCAATCCTCAACCGATGAAATCTTGCTGCCCATTGTCGGTCGAGTATTTAAAAAACACCATTGAAGTATCGATGGCAGCCTTGTCCTTCCATTTGGTGCCAATGATGAACCCTACCGTAAGAGCTTGACCGTAAGAATGCCTTAAGCGGTGTAGCCGATTGAGGGTGTACGTGATCAGAGTTCGGCGATGTGTAGGATGGGCTTGAGTGTGATGCCCTTTGTGCTGCCCTCGGCGGCTTGGTTGATCTGTTCGAATGGGTAGAATTTGACCAATCGGTCGAATGGAAACCGCCTTTGTTGAAACAGCTCGACAAGTTGAGGAATGAATACCTGGGGTACACTGTCACCCTCCACGATGCCTCGGATGCTGCGTCCACCCAATATCAGACTGTTAATATCGAAGCTCGCCTTCGTCTCAAGCATTGGCGCTCCGACGATACCCAATGTACCCAGCCCACCAAGCGCCTCGATACTGGCTTCAAGGACTTCCGGCGTCCAGTGGATTCGAGTGGGAAATCGGCACCGCCGCTTGTTATTTCTCGCGCAGACTCGATGATCTCAACCTCTCGGCTGTTTAGGGTATGGGTAGCACCTAATTCGATGGCAAGCTTCACCCGAGAAGGCACTACATCGACCGCAATGATAGTCATGGCACCGGCAATGCGCGCAGCGATCACGGCACTCAATCCCACTGCTCCATCGCCATAGGCGACGAAACTGCTATCAGAACGAACCTTCAGTGAATTGATAACAGCGCCTGCACCTGTTTGGATGCCGCAGCCCAAGGGGCCTAGCAACGCCAGCGGTGCTTCAGACGGTACTTTGATTACATTTCTCTGGCGGGCTAGTGCGTAGGTTGAGAACGAAGACTGGGTGAAAAAATGGTCATGCCGCGGCTCGCCATTCTCGCTATGCAAAGCAATGTCTCCGTCCGGCCCCGCACCGCCAAAGTTATGCTCGTAGAAACTCTTGCAATACGTTTCATGACCACTTACGCAAGGCGCGCAATGGCCACAGGCACCCTAGGTCAATACCACATGATCCCCAACCTTCAGGTTCTTGACGTTTGGCCCTAGCGGTTCGACCACGCCTGAGCCCTCATGGCCGAGCACTGCCGGTAACGGCACCAGATATGTTAATCACGCACGATCAGGTCCGTGTGGCACATGCCCACGGCGACTACCTTCACCAATACTTCGTCTTCGAGGTGCACGAATGTAGGGCGTTTCAATGGAAAAAAGGTTGGCCGGGAGTTCGGACCACCACGACGGTGACCGCGCGTCGATCTGCACTTTATGCATAATGACTTCCTCTTCAGATGGGATAAGCAGGTGCTTCGCTCTTGATAGTGAGCCACTGCCAGTGAGTAAACGCCTCCCAGTTGGCAGGGCCTCCAATACTTGTCCCGTTACCGGAAGCGCCGACCCCACCGAACGGATTGACGACTTCGTCGTTGACGGTCTGATCATTGATATGTAACAAGCCAGTATGCAAGCGCTCGCCAAGCTTGAGCTCCCGCCCGAGGTTACTCGAGATGACTGCCATCGACAGACCGTATTCGGTGTCGTTGGCTAGCGTGATTGCGTCTTCGCCAGTGGCGAAAGGGGTCACCACTGCCACTGGCCCGAAGATTTCTTCGCAGAACGCAGGGTTGTCCGAAGTCACGTTGCTAAGCACTGTGGGTGACAGGAACAGCCCCTCATAGTGACCACCAGCCTGCACGGTTGCACCCGCTTGACGAGCTGCTTCGATAATACGTAGCGCATTGTCGCGTTGGTGTTCATTGATCAACGAACCTATCTGCACATCCGTACGAACCGGGTCGCCAACGCGCAGACTACGCGCCTTGGTTGTCAGCTTATCGATGAACTGCTCGTAGATGCCGCGCTGTACCAGCACGCGGCCCGTGGCCATGCAGTTTTGGCCATGATGCAGATAGACATCCTAGGCTCTGTACGAAAAGTCTGAACAGGTAAAATAGCCGTCATGATTGGCTGGGGACCTGCATGGCAAAACGTTACGAACTCCCCGATGCAGCCTGGGATCTGGTTGCCGATATATTCACGCAAACCCGCCGTACTGGGCGCCCATGAGCCGATGATCGCTTAATGCTTAACGGCATCCTCTGGGTACTCTGCTCTGGCGCGGCCTGGCGAGACATACCCGAACGATTCGGCCCTTGGTCAACGGTGTATCAACGTTTTCGCGACTGGCGCGATTGTGGCGCTTTCGATCAGATGCTCAAGCCTCTTCATATTCGGTTGAATGAGCAGGGCTTGATTGATCTGGACACCTGGATGATCGACTCCAAGGCCGTTCGCGCAACCCGAGCCTCATCAGGCGCCGGGAAAAAAGGGGGCCTGATGAACCACAAGATCACGCGCTCGGACGCAGCCGGGGCGCCCTGACAACCAAAATCCACATGCTATGCGACGCCAATGGTGTGCCGCTGCGCTTCCTGTTGTCAGGCGGGCAAGCCAGCGATATTGCCTATGCTCAACCATTACTGGATAAGGCTTGTATCCCAAGCTTACGTGGCCGTCCCCGCAAACGCTGCCGATGGCTATTGGCCGACAAGGGATACGATGCTCAAGCCCTGCGCCGGTACTGTGATCGTTATCGAATGCAAACGGTAATCCCCTTGCGCAGTATGAAGCGCAAACCCAAACCGGGCTTGCCCAGGCTGTTCGATCGGCCCAAGTACCGACAGCGCAATACCATCGAGCGCATGTTCGGGTGGCTGAAGGAGAACCGCCGCATCGTTACGCGCTTCGACAAGCTCACGACAAGTTTTACTGCGATGATCTCATTGGCCTGTTCCATGCGATGCGTAAGGCAATACTTTTCGTACAGAGCCTAGGCCGCGTTGATGACAGTAAGATCCAAGTCGGCATCGTAGAGCACGATCAACTAATTTTTGCCACCCAACTCCAACGATACCTTCTTCAGATTACGTCCGGCAGCTTCCCCCTCTTTGCTACAGGCCGCAGTGGAACCCGTGAACTGGATCATCCCGATATTGGGATCACAGGTCATGGCTGCACCAGTAGCGCCATCGCCAGGAAGAACTTGCAGCACGCCGGCCAGCAGGCCAGCCAATTCAAACAGGCGTGCGATCACGAAACCGCCGCATACTGCGGTACGCGGATCTGGCTTGAGTATCACGGCGTTGCCTAGTGCAAGCGCCGGAGCAACCGCACGCATGGCAAGGTAACGCGGAAAGCGGAAAGGTGAAAGGTGAAGGGTGAGATTCCCCATATCACACCCAGGGGGCGCCGGCGAGCCAAGCTCAATTGACCAGACTGCGAAGGAAGTATTTCTCCCGTGCTTCGGGACGGAGGGGAAGCCGCCTCGTGCAACGACTTGGTCAACAATTACGGCACTCCCGACCCCGATGGATGGGGCCTACCGGTGAACTCCGATGCCCGCAAAACCCTGATCAAAGCGTTGAACGGGAAAAAGACGTTTCGCTACCTCTATGACTTCGGCGATGGCTGGAATCACCAAATCAAAGTTGAAAATAAATTACCCGCTGTGGCATGCCCTCAGGTGCAGAATTGCATCGAGGGCGCCAATGCTTGCCCGCCGAAAGACATCGGCGGCAGGCAAGGTTATGCCGATTTCCTTGAAGTGATGGCTGACCCCAACCACCCAGAGCATGAACACATGATGGAGTGGCATGGCGGTACTTTCGATCCAACGCATTTTGAATGGGAGCGCGTCAATCAATAGTTGAAGGAGATTAAGGTCTGAGTTTCAAGGCGGTGAAGCTTGGACGGTTACGCATCTCGGGTAAAATTCCCATATTAATATTGTCGACCGAATGCATACTTAAATAACTACAAGCCAGGGTATTCGGGCACCGGGGTGCTCATTCCTGTCCGCAATCTATCTTTATCGCCGAGCAAGGCAACTCTGAGGCGCGGTACAACAAAATCAAAAAAACTACGAGTTTTAACGGGTAGTGGTATCTGACCGGCGTGAACTAAATTAACTGGTATCGGCGTGGGTTCGAATTCACGAAGAACTAATCGTAATCTTTGTTGTTCGACTACATGGGCAATTTGATATGATAAAATATGAGTTAGTCCTACGCTCGCAATAGCAGCATCAATAGCGGCCTCAGCAGTGTTTACTGAAAGACGAGGTTTTACCGTGATGGTTAATAAATCCGTCGGCATTGCAGCAGAGGTGAAGCTCCACATGGGACCAGAGGGTAATCCTTCGAAACTGACACATGTATGCTCCATGAGGTCATTAGGATGTGTTGGCTTGCCGTGACTGGCCAGGTATTCCGGGCTCGCGCAAACTACTCGGCAAACAGTACCAACTTGGGTGGCCACCATGCTACTATCTGGTAATTTTCCTACTCGTAAAGCCGCATCGATATGATCATCTACAAGGTGCATTGATTTGTCAGATAATATCAATCGGATATTAATTTTAGGAAATGAGGCCAAAAAATCATTAATGATTGGCAAGAGATGAAGACGCCCAAAGACGACTGGAGCAGTAACGACCAACTCACCTCTAGGGGTCGTGTATTCGCCAGATACAGAGCGTTCTGCTTCAGTCACTTGATCGATTATCTGCTTACAAGACTGGAGGTAGGTCAATCCAGCTTCAGTCAGCGTCAAGCTACGCGTAGAACGCACCAATAGCCGAACCCCTAGATGCTCCTCTAAAGCCGCGAGTTTTCGGCTGACTGTTGGCAGCGGAACCGAGAGCTTGCGACTTGCAGCAGAGAAGCTCCCAGCTTCCACGGTAGCTACCAAGATGGCCATCGCTTCAAGACGATCCATTTTGTTAATCCTCTCAGAAAGGAACACATTTTGGCATTGATCAATAACCTACCAGTCACTTTTACGCAGGTAAAGGTGCCGTTTCAGTTGTGCAAATTACTGTGTGATCATGTATTTTGAGCAAGAAATTATGTGTTTTTGCAGGCCATTTTTCATTTTTAACTACACAGTCAATTTTTAGCGTGACTAATATTTCCTGGGCGCTATGGTGCGTCGTGCATGTCACGGTCGTCAATTGCCTTCGACTCTCATTTTTTGAAAGGGTTCTTCTTGAAATTCCCGGCTTATCACCGGCTTTTTGACTCGCTAGACTAAGCGAATCACAACATAGTCCTCACAGGTGGAAAAATATGTCACGCGTTGAAATCCCGAGCCGGGAAAACACCCCGCCAGAGACCCACGCAACGCTGGATGCAATCGGGAAGCGCCTTGGTTTTTTTCCGAACCTGTACCGGCTCACAGCGATTAGCCCCAAAACCCTTGCGGCGTTGGTGGGAATGCAAACTCCGTTAATGAAAGTACTGGACCTGAAAACACGTGAGCGAATTGCGCTTATTGTATCAGAGGTTAACGGATGCGCTTACTGTGTGGCTGCTCATACCTTTGTTGGGCTGAACCTGGCAAAAGACAGTCCAGAAGAAATCGAGCTTGCACGAAAAGGGCAGTCGACCAATCCGAAGATTCAGACCATCATTCAATTCGCTGCAAAAGTTGCGGAAATGCGTGGGCACGTAAGTGAGGACGAAATTGCTTGCGTACGGGAAGCGGGGTATTCCGACGCGGAGATTATAGAAGTCATAGGTCTAGTAGTACAGTTCAGTTTCACCAATTACATAAATAACGTGTTCGATACTGATATTGATTTTCCGACGAACACATTAGTCTAGGCACTTGAACAATCATATAAGGCGGTCGCTACGATAGAGTCATACCTCATTTTCGATAAGCTACTGCTAAACATCCTGCCGAGGTGCAGCCATGACCCGCACTATAATTCCGACACGAGACAGCGCAAGGGATGAGGTGCGTCCTGCGTTTGATGCCGTTTACAAAAAATTGGGTTTTGTACCGAACGTGCTGCGTTTGACATCACTTTCACCCAGCGCGCTCACGGCCTTAGACAAAATGCAGAAGTCGTTGGACGACAGCTTCGATGCAAGGCTTCGCGCCCACGTGGCGCTCGCAGTGTCTGAAGTAAATACATGCCTGTATTGCCTGGCGACACATACCTATATAGGTATGAATTTCGGAAGAATGTACCCGAGTGACCTGTTACGTGCCCGACGGGGTATGGCGAGCGACCGGAAAATGGCTGCAGCGGGGCAGTTTGTCAAACAAGTTGTCACTACTCGCGGGCACGTCGCTGAAGCGGAGCTCACACGCATTCGCGAAGCGGGTTTCACCAATGAGGAAATATTGTCCATCATCGGTTTAAGTGTTCAATATATGTTTACCAACTACATCAACAATGTCTTTGACACAAAAATTGACTTTCCCACGGTAGAAGTGTTGAATCCGAGCTGACATACATCAGAATTAGTCCAATCCAATCATTAGCGCGTTGCTAGCCAACGCCGCGCTCTCATCGAGCTGGCTCGGTAAACTTTGTCGCCTGGTTCATCCTGAATCCCTGTTGTTCATGGCGGTCGTTCGTGGACGCTGTTCGCCTTTCGAGGGGCCTAACTTCATCTCCGACCAGTGCACCGTGCTTCACCCAAAAAAACAGCGATATCTAACACGCCGATGATCGAAGCCAGCATCCAATGCCGCCGGGTAAAGTTCTAAATTCTCGAAATCTGAAAGGGTGGTTCCCGATATCGGGGGATTATCAAACCAGGGTTGAAAACATAAGCTTCCTCTCACGCCAACAACGGCTAAATGAAAGAGGATCTACAGATGGCACGTATTACTATTCCAACTCGCGACCAAGCTCCCACCAACACCCACTCCACCCTCGATGCAATTGGTAGCCAAGTTGGTTTTATTCCAAATATGTTTCGTATGCTCGCTTCCAGCCCAGATACTTTCGCAGGTATCATTGGTTTTCAGGGTGCGATGTCCAAGGCGCTGAACGTAAAAACCCGTGATGCTATTGCTTTGGCTGTGACTCAGGTCAACGACTGCCATTACTGCATGAGCGCGCATACGTACATTGCGACTAACCTGGTGAAAAGTTCGGCCGAAGAAATTGCAATGAATCGCCAAGGTCGCTCCGAAGATCCAAAGCGCGCTGCTGCCGCTACATTTGCCAAAACGCTGGTAGAACGCCGCGGCAAGGTAACCGATCAAGAACTCGCAGCCGTACGTGCTGCCGGCTACACAGACCCAGAAATTATCGATATCACCGCTTTGGCAGCGCAGTTCCTTCTGACTAACTTCATCAACAACATGGCTGACACTGATATTGATTTTCCT
>NZ_JACART010000067.1:0-17154 GCF_013386445.1 Pseudomonas sp. P7759 | reverse complement strand
GACATGAAGTGCAGTTCGCAGTCAGACGGGCTGGTTTCATAACGCTCGCCGGTCGCGATGATGTGTGCCACCAACGGACCGTGGGACACCGCAACGCCCTTGGGCATACCGGTCGAACCCGAGGTGTAGATCACGTAGGCCAGGTTATCGCCGTCCAGTTTCACGTCGGGGTCAGTGTCGCTGTAGCCCGCCCATTCTTCAGTGCGGTCAATCGCCAGGCTGTCCAGGCCCTCGGCCACCGGCAGTTGCTGCTGCACCGCCGTGTGGGTCAACAGCAACTTCGCACGGCTGTCCTGCATCATGTACAGCAGGCGGTCACGCGGGTATTCCACGTCCAGCGGCACATAAACGCCACCGGCTTTCATCACAGCCAGGAACGCCACCATGATTTCAGCACTGCGCGGCATGGCAATCGCCACGCGCACTTCCGGGCCGACACCACGGGCGATCAACGCGTGGGCCAGGCGGTTGGCCTGGCGGTCCAGCTCGCCGTAGGTGAGTGTCTGTGCATCGAACTTCACCGCCACGGCCTGCGGGTTTTCCCGGGCACGGTCAGCGAACAGTTCATGGACCAACCGCTCAGCAGAGAAGCCCGAACCGCTGCGGTCCCACAGTTGCAGGATCTGCTGGCGCTCGGACGGATCGAGCAGGTTCAACTGGCCGATGCTCTGCTGCGGATCGGCAACCATGCCCTGCAGCAGGTTCAGCCAGTGCCGGGCCATGCGCTCGATGGTCGACGCATTGAACAGGTCGGTGGCGTAACCCAGGGTGGCCCAGATATTCTCGGCGCCCTCATGCACATCCAGGTCCAGGTCGAAATGGGCGGTCTGGCTTTCCCACTCCAACCCTTCCACCCGCAGCGTGGACAGTTGATGGGCCGTGCCGCCCAGCCGCGCTTCGGTCTGATGGTTGAACATCACTTGGAACAGCGGGTTGAGGCTCAAGCTGCGCTCGGGTTGCAGCGCTTCCACCAGTTGCTCGAATGGCAGGTCCTGATGGTCCTGGGCTTCCAGCGCGCGTTGGCGGGCCTGCTGCAACAGTTGCAACACCGAGGTCTGCTCGTCGATATCGGCCTTGAGCACCTGGGTGTTGACGAAAAAGCCCAGCAACCGCTCGGTCTCGACACGGTTGCGGTTGGCAATCGGCACGCCCACGCGCACATCTTCCTGGCCGCTGTAGCGGTGCATCAGCGCCTGGAACGAGGCCAGCAACAGCATGAACATCGTCACGCCTTCACGCTGTGCCAGGCCCTTGAGGTCTGCGACCAAGGCGGACGGCAGCTCTACAAACAGGCGCGCACCGCGATGGCTTTGCTCAGCCGGGCGCTGGTGGTCAAACGGCAGCTCGAGCACCGGTTGCTCACCGCCGAGCAACGTTTGCCAGTAGGCCAGTTGCCGTGCTTTTTCTCCGGCGTCCATCCACTCGCGCTGCCAGCGGGCATAGTCGGCGTATTGGATCGGCAGGGCCGGCAGTTGCACGGCCTGGCCCTGGCTGTAGGCGCTGTACAACTGCACCAGCTCATCGACCATGATCTGCATCGACCAACCGTCAGAGACGATATGGTGTTGCACCAGTACCAGCACGTGTTCGTCTTCACTCAGGCACAGCAGCGTGGCGCGTAGCAACGGGCCCTCTTGCAGGTTGAACGGCCGGGCGATCTCGGCCTCGACCTGCGCCTTGACCTGCGCTTCATCGCTGCGCACCGACGCAATCTCGATGCGCGCTTCTGGCAGGATCACCTGCACCGTTTGCTCATCGCCCTGATGCAAATGCGTGCGCAGGCTTTCATGGCGCGCCACCAGGGTATCGAAGCTGCGTTGCAGGGCATCCAGGTCCAGCTGCCCCTTGAGGCGCAAGGCGCTGGGCACGTGGTACGCGGTGCTTTCGGGGTCCAGCAGCCAGAGGAACCACTGACGCTCCTGAGCGTAGGACAACACCAACGGCAGATCGCGATTCGCCGGCACCAACGCAGGCGCGACCGAACCACCGCGCTTGCCCTCGGTGTGCAGCGCGGCCACAAAGCCCTCCAGGCGCGGCTGCTCGAACAGCACGCGCAACGGCAACTCGATCCCCAGGTTATGCCGCAGGCGCGAAGCCACTTGCATGGCCAGCAACGAATGGCCACCGCGTTCGAAGAAATGGTCAGTCAGGCCAATGCGCTCGGCGCCGAGAATCTCGGCCCAGATCGCTGCCACCTGCTGCTCCAGCGCACTGACGGGCGCCACCCAGTGGTGGGTGACCTGGCTGGCGTCAGGACGTGGCAAGGCATGGCGGTCCAGTTTGCCGTTGGGGCTCAACGGCAAGCGCTCCAGGAACATGAAATGCGCCGGTACCATATAGTCCGGCAACTCATCGCGCAGGAGAGCACGAATCTGCTCGCGCAACTCTACGTGCTCGGACGCCGGCAGAGAGGTGACCAGGTAGGCGATCAACTGCTGGTCGGCCGCAATCACCAAGGCTTCGCGCACAGTGTCTTGGGCCAGCAAGCGGGATTCGATTTCACCCAGCTCGATACGGAAGCCACGCACCTTGACTTGATGGTCGATACGCCCGATGTATTCGATCACGCCGTCGGCACGGTAGCGGGCCAGGTCGCCGGTACGGTAGAGCCGCCCGCCGCCGATAGGATCAAAGGGATCGGGAATAAAACGTTCGGCGGTCAGCCCGGCCCGGTTGAAGTAACCGCGCGCCAGCAGTGGTCCGCCAATCACCAGCTCGCCGGCCACGCCCACAGGCACCGGATTCAGGCTGGCATCCAGCAGGTAGATGGCGCGACCATCCAGTACACGACCGATCGGCATCATCTGCGTGACGGCTTCGCGCCCCTCCACATACCCCGCGCAATCCAGGGCGGTGACCGTGACGGTCGCCTCGGTGGGTCCGTAGGTGTTGAGCAGCCGCACATGGCCCAGCCCGGCATCACGCCAGGAGGCCAGCCCTTCCGGCGGCATCGCTTCGCCGCCCGCGTGCACCTGGCGCAGGCGGCCGTAGTCGCGTACGCCGCGCTCGGCAAAGTCACGGGCGATCAAGTGCCAATAGGCGGTGGTCAGGTCGACCACCGAAATCTCATGTTCGATCAGTTGCGCATAGAAGGTGTCGCTGTCCCACAGCTCACCGCCGCGCACCACCACGGCCGCACCGCAGCACAGCGCCGGGTAGAGTTGCTCGACAAACCCGTCGAAATTGAACGTACCGAACTGCAGCACGCGGTCGGCGGCGGTCAGTTCGAACAGCTCGATAAACACTTCAACATGCCGCGCCAGCGAGGCCTGGTCGATGCCGACGCCCTTGGGCCGCCCGGTCGAACCGGAGGTGAACATCAGGTAAGCCAGGTTCGTGGGGAACGCACGTACGGGGGGGGTGCTGTCCGGATATTCGGCCAGCCATTCGGCGTCGGCTTCCAGGCAAATCAGCGCCAGCCCGGCGCTGATCGGCAGGCGCTCCAGCAGCGGCTGCTGGGTCAGCAGCAACTGCAAGCCGCTGTCCTCGATCATACATTGCAGGCGGTCCGCCGGGTATTGCGGGTCCAGCGGGACGTAGGCGCCACCGGCCTTGAGGACTGCCAACAGCGCAACGATCATTTCCAGCGAACGGTCCACCGCTACGCCGACCAGGCTGTCGGCAGTAACGCCCTGCTCGATCAGTTTGTGTGCCAGGCGGTTGGCGCGCAGGTTCAAGTCGGCATAGGTCATGCGCAGCTGATCCATGATCAGTGCAATCGCCTGCGGCTGGTTCACCACCTGCTGCTCGAACTTATGCAGCACGCTGCTGTGGGCGGCACGCGTCGGCTGCGGCGGGTTCCACTGGTACAGCATCTGCGCCTGCTCATCACTGCCCAGGATCGGCAGGTCAGCAACACAATGACGAGCATCGCTGACCACACTCTTCAGCAGGTTCTGCCAGTGCCCGGCAAAGCGCTGCAAGGTGCTCGCGTCGAACAGTGCGGTCGCGTAAGTCAGCGAAGCCAGCAGACCATCGTCTGACTCTTCGGTGTCCAGGCTCAGGTCGAAGTGCGCCGTATGGCTGTCCCACGCCAGCCCTTCCACACGCAGGCCAGGCAATTGCTGGCCGTCACGATTGGCTTGGGCAGCCGACTGATGGTTGAACATCACCTGGAACAACGGGTTGTGGCTCAGGCTGCGCTCGGGCTGCAACGCCTCGACCAATTGCTCGAAGGGCAAGTCCTGATGCGCTTGTGCGCCCAGTGCCTGTTCCTTGACCTGCTGCAACAGTTGGGCAAAGGTCATGTGCCCGTCAATGTCGGCCTTGAGCACCTGGGTATTGACGAAAAAGCCGATCAGTTGTTCGGTTTCCAGGCGGTTGCGGTTGGCGATGGGCACGCCGACGCGGATATCCGACTGGCCGGTGTAGCGATAGAGCAGCGACTGGAGCGACGCGAGCAACACCATGAACAGCGTGGCGCCCTCGCGCTGCGCCAAGGCACGCAAGCCCTCGACCACCGACGGTTGCAGCACCAGGTCCAGGCGTGCGCCCTGATAGCTCTGCATGGCCGGGCGCGGACGGTCCAGCGGCAGCTCCAACACAGGTTGCACATCGCCCAAGCGGGCACGCCAGTACGCCAGTTGGCGGTCCTTTTCACCCGCCTCCATCCAGCTACGCTGCCATTGGGCATAGTCGGCGTATTGAATCGGCAGATCCGCCAAGGTCGGCTCAAGGCCCTGGCTGTAGCCGGCATACAGGCTCACCAGCTCATCGACCATCACTTGCATCGACCAGGCATCCGAAACGATATGGTGCTGTACCAGCACCAGCACATGCTCGCGCTCGCCCAGTTGCAGCAGCTTGATGCGCAGCAACGGGCCGGCCTGCAGATCGAATGGCTGGGCGATTGCGTCTTCGACCAACGCCTGCAACTGGGCCGGCTCAGTCGAGCCCAGCACTTGATAGTCGATGATGGGCGTGGCTTGCCCGATCACGCGCTGGACAGTCTGGTGCGTGTCAGCGAAAAACACAGTCCGCAGGGTTTCGTGGCGCTGCACCAGGGTATCGAAGGCCCGTTGCAGGGCTACGCGATCCAGCGTGCCCTCTAGGCGCAACGCGGCAGGAATGTGATAGGCCGCGCTGCCCGGCTCCAGTTGCCAGAGGAACCACTGGCGCTCTTGGGCATAGGAAAGCAGCAACGGCTGTTCGCGATCGGCCAGAGTGATTCGCGCAACGTCGGCACCCTTTTCACCCAGCGCCTGCACAAACGCACCCAGTACCGGCTGTTCAAACAGGCTTTTGAGGGCCACGTCGATCGCCAATGCCTGGCGTACCCGTGACACCACGCGGGTCGCCAGTAACGAGTGACCGCCCAATTCAAAGAAATGGTCTTCAAGGCCAACCTGCGGCACACCCAGCACTTCGGCCCAGATCGCGGCCACTTGCTGGGCTTTCTCGCCAACCGGTGCCACGTAGCGTTTCTGCAACAGGCTGGCGTCCGGTTTCGGCAGTGCCTTGCGGTCGAGCTTGCCGTTCGGCGTCAGCGGCAGGCGCGCCAGAAACAGCATGTGCGCCGGCACCATGTAGTCCGGCAGCACGTCGCGCAACGCGGCCTTGAGTGTTTCGCGCAAGGCGCCCTGGTCGGCATCCGAGATCGCGGTGTGCGTCACCAGATACGCCAGCAGCTGGTCATTCTCGGCCATCACCACGGCTTCGCGCACGCCACGCTGCTCGCGCAGGCACGCCTCGATCTCACCCAGCTCGATTCGGAACCCACGCACCTTGACCTGATGGTCGACACGGCCGATGTACTCGACCACGCCATCCACGTGATAGCGCGCCAGGTCGCCGGTGCGATACAGCCGCTCGCCATTGCGCGCAAACGGGTTGGGCACGAAGCGCTCGGCGGTCATGGCTGCCCGGCCGTGGTAACCCCGTGCCAGGCCGACGCCGCCAATCAGCAGTTCGCCACTGGCGCCGACCGGGCTTGGGGTGAGTTCGCTATTGAGGACAAACAACGAGGTGTTGGCAATCGGCCGACCGACAAAAGGCATCGGTTCAACCAGCGGGTAGGCCGCCGACCAAATGGTGGTTTCCGTCGGGCCATACAGGTTCCACACCGCGCCGCCCTGGGCGAGCATGCGCTGGGCCAGGTCGGCCGGCAACGCTTCGCCACCGCACAGGCACTTGACCCCGTGCAGCAAGGCGCGACGGTCACTGTCCAGCAACATGCGCCAGGTCGACGGCGTGGCTTGCACCACGTTGATTGCCTGGGCATGCACCAGATTCAGGATCGCCTCAGGGTCCTGGGACACCGCCTTGTCCGCCAGTACCACGGTGGCACCTACCGACAGCGGGACGTACAGCTCAAGGGCGAAAATATCGAAGGAGAACGTAGTCAGCGACAGCAGGCGCACGCTGGCGTCGATGTCCAGGGTCTGCGCCATGCCCAGGGTGAAGCTGCCCAGGGCGCCATGGCGCACCATCACCCCCTTGGGCTTGCCGGTGGAACCGGAGGTATAGATCACATAGGCCAGGTGTTCGCCGCTCAGCTCGACCTGCGGGTTGTCACTGCCGTAGCGCGCATCCTCCTGCTCGCTGATGAACAGCAGCTGCTGGTCGGCTGCCAGGGGCAGGCGCTCGTGCAGGTCGCCGGCGGTCAACAGGACCTGTGCGCGACTGTCTTGGAGCATGAACGCCAGCCGGTCGGCAGGGAACTGCGGGTCCAGCGGCACATAGGCGCCGCCGGCCTTGAGGGTCGCCAGCAACGCCAACACCATGTCCACCGAACGATCCAGAGCAACGGCCACCAGCACGTCCGGGCCCACACCCGCCGCACGCAGGCGATGGGCCAGGCGGTTGGCACGCTGGTTCAGTTTGGCGTAACTCAGCGCCTGGCCATTGCAGAGCAGCGCCGTTGCGTCCGGACGCATCTGTGCCTGGGCTTCAAACAGCCGATGCACCCCCACATCCTGCGCGAATGCCTGGTGCGTGTCGTTCCAGGTGTGCACCAGTTGCTGCCATTGCGCATCGTCCAGCAACGGCAACTCGCCGACGCGGCCGTTGCAATCCTGCACCACCTGGTGCAACAGACGGTGCCAGTGCGCGAGGAAACGCTCCAGGCCCGGTGCGTCAAACAGGTCGGTGGCGTAGGTCAGGGATGCGTGGATGCCGTCAGCCGACTCCTGGGTGTCGAGGTTGAGGTCGAACTGCGACGTCTTGCTGTCCCACTCCAGCCCCTGCACCTGCAGGCCCGTGACGCTGCCGCCAGCGCGCTGGGTGTCGGTCTGGTGGTTGAACATCACCTGGAACAGCGGGTTGTAGCTCAGGCTGCGCTCCGGCTGCAGTGCTTCCACCAATTGTTCGAACGGCAAGTCTTGATGCGCCTGGGCCTCGACCGCACGCTGGCGGGTTTGTTGCAGCAGCTCGCGGAACGTCATCTGGCCGTCGATATCGGCCTTGAGGATCTGCGTATTGACGAAAAAGCCGATCAAACGCTCGGTTTCTACCCGGTTACGGTTGGCCACCGGCACACCGATGCGGATGTCGCCCTGGCCGCTGTAGCGATGCAGCACGGCCTGGAACGACGCCAGCAGCAACATGAACACCGTCACGCCTTCGCGTTGCGCCAGGCTTTTGAGACCCGCCACCAGCGACGTTTCAAGTGTCAGGTCGAGCCGCGCACCGCGGTAGCTCTGCACCGCAGGGCGTGGTCGGTCCATCGGCATTTCCAGCACCGGTTGCTCGCCACCCAGCATGCCGGTCCAATAGCCCAGCTGGCGTTCGCGCTCGCCCGCCTCCATCCAGCTGCGTTGCCACAGCGCGTAGTCGGCGTACTGGATCGGCAAGGCCGGCAATTGCAGGTCCTGCCCCTGGGCATGGGCGGCGTAGAGCTGGACCAACTCGTCGACCATGACCTGCATCGACCAGCCATCGGAAACGATGTGATGCTGTACCAGCACCAGCACATGTTCCTGGGGCGCCAGGCGCAACAGCTTGACCCGTAACAGCGGGCCTTGCTGCAAATCGAACGGCTGGGCGATTTCAGCCTCCACCAGGGCCTTGAGCTGTGACTCCTGAGCATCGACCAGCACGATGTCCACCCGCGCCTGCTCGGCAATCACCTGCAAGGCGCTGTCGCCCTCTTCCTGCAAATGCGTGCGCAGGCTTTCATGGCGCATCACCAGCGTGTCAAAACTGCGCTGCAGCGCGGCCACATCCAAGTGGCCGGTCAGGCGCAGCGCCCTGGGCACATGATAGGCGGTGCTTTGCGGCTCCAGTTGCCACAGGAACCACTGGCGTTCCTGGGCATAGGAGAGTCGAAGGGGTTCACCTTCCTGGCGCTTGAAAACCGGGGCAATCTCAAACAGGTTGATGCCTTGCTGCTTGAGCATTACCGCCAACGCTTTCTTTTGTTGCGCCGAAAGTGACCCTACCGACTCGATTAATGCTTGCACGCCACGCCCCTCAGGAAATCAATTTATCCAAATCTTCTGCTGATAGACGTTTGAGGGCCTCCAAGGATTTAGCCAATGCGTCCTGCACCGGCGAATTATTTGTCTGCTGGGCCGCTACATGGGCACTGAAATCGGCCAGGGTCGGGGTGGTGAAGATCGATTTGACGTCGAACTCGGCGTGCAACTGCTCGCGCAGGCGCACCACCACTTGGGTGGCCAACAGGGAATGCCCGCCCAGTTCGAAGAAGTTGTCGTGCAGGCCTACCCGCTCCACGTCCAGCACTTCGGCCCAGATGGCGGCGATCTGCTGCTCCAGTTCGCTGTTCGGGGCGACGTATTCCCGGGCCTGCAAACTGGCGTCCGCCTTCGGCAGGGCCTTGCGGTCCAGCTTGCCGTTGGGGCTCAGGGGCATCTGCTCCAGCAGCACCCACTGGGCCGGGACCATATAGTCCGGCAGCTGTTGCGCCAGGTAGGCACTCAACACATCGCGCCAATCGTCGCCGGCGTTTTGCAGTACCAGGTAGCCCACCAGGAAATTGCCATCCACCGCCAGCACGGCGGTCTCACGCACCCAGTCGTGCTCCAACAGACGCGCTTCGATTTCGCCCAACTCAATACGCAGGCCACGTAGCTTGACCTGATGGTCGATACGCCCGGCGTACTCGATCACACCGTCTTCGCGGTAGCGCGCCAGGTCGCCCGTGCGGTACAGGCGTTCACCCTTGATGAACGGATGGGCGACAAAACGTTCAGCGGTGAGTGCCGGACGGCGGTGGTAACCCCGCGCCAGGCCGATGCCGCCCAGGTACAACTCGCCCAGCACACCGACGGGGACAGGTTCGAAGTTGCTGTCGAGAATGTAGCAACCGAGGTTGGCAATCGGGCGGCCAATGGGCACCGCATCGCGGCCTTCATCGACACAGGTCCAGTGGGTCACGTCGATGGCGGCTTCGGTCGGGCCGTACAGGTTGTAGAGCCCGGCCTGGGGCAACTTGGCGAACACCTGCTGCTGGGCATCCACCGGCAAGGCTTCGCCGCTGCACACGATGCGGTGCAGGGTGTGACAGGTCGCCACCGTCGGGTCTTGCAGGAAGGCCTGCAACATCGACGGCACAAAGTGCAGCGTGGTGACCTGCTCTTGGTTGATCAGCTTGATCAACTTCGCCGGATCGCGGTGATCCCCCGGCGCGGCCACCACCAGGCGCGATCCGGTCATCAATGGCCAGAAGAACTCCCACACCGACACATCGAAGCTGAACGGGGTCTTTTGCAGCACCGTGTCGCTGACGTCCAGGCCATAAGCCTCCTGCATCCAGTGCAGGCGGTTGGCCAGGGCTGAATGGCGGTTGCCGGCGCCTTTGGGTTGGCCGGTGGAGCCTGAGGTGTAGATCACGTAGGCGAGGTTTTCGCCGTGCACCACGATTTCAGGATTGGCGTCGCTGTAGCTTTCGAATGTGGCTTCACCCAGCACCAGGCTATCCAAGCCTTGCGGAATCGGCAGTTGCTCAAGCAGATGTGCCTGGGTCAGCAGCAGTTCTACGCCGCTGTCATCGAGCATGTAGGCCAGGCGATCACGCGGGTATTCCGGGTCCAGCGGCACATAGGCGCCACCGGCCTTGAGTACGGCGAGTAGACCGACCACCATTTCGATGGAACGCTCCACGGCCAGGCCTACCAGCACGTCCGGGCCCACACCCGCTTCGATCAGGCGATGAGCCAGGCGGTTGGCACGACGGTTCAGCTCGGCGTAGCTCAAGCGCTGCTCGGCAAACACCAATGCCGGGGCGTGCGGCGTGCGCGCCGCCTGCTGCTCGATCAGTTGATGCACACAGTGCTGCAACGGGTAATCCCGCGCCGTGGCGTTCCAGTCAACGACCACCTGTTGGCGCTCCGCCACCTCCAACATCGCCAAGTCGCCCAGGCGTTGTTGGTCGCCGTCGAGCATGGCTTGCAGCAGGTTGACCAGATGGCGGCCGTAGCTTTGCACCGTGCTTGCCTCGAAATGCGCACGGGCAAAGCCGAACTGCACCGACAGCGTGTCACCGACGTCCACCAACACCGTCAGCGGGAAGCTGGTTTGCTCGCGCGAATCCGGCAGGCCAAAACGGATACCGCTGCCGCCGCTCTGCTCCAGGGCCTTGGACACCGGGTAGTTTTCGAACACCAGGATGTTATCGAACAAGGCCTCACCGCCCTGCCCGGCCCAGCGCTGGATATCGTACAGCCCGGTATGTTCGTGCTCACGCAACGCCAGGTTCTGCGCCTGCACTGCTTGCAACCAGTCGGCCACGGTCTGCTGGGCATCCACCGCACAGATCACCGGCAAGGTATTGATGAACAGGCCGATCTGCTGCTCCACCCCCGCCAACTCTGCCGGACGTCCGGCCACGGTGGCACCGAAAGACACCACCGACTGCCCACTATGGCGCTGCAACAGGACCAGCCACGCCGCCTGGATCAAGGTATTGAGCGTGACTTTATTGTTGCGCGCGAAGGTTTCGAGGCGCGCAGTCAGCGCGCGATCCAGGCTGAGCTGATGCTCGCCATGCCCATCTACCGCCATCGGCTGGCTGCTGCCCAAACGCGTCGGCGCTTGCAGAGTGCTCAGTTGCTCACGCCAGAACGCTTCAGTCGCTGCGCCATCACGCTGTTGCAGCCAGCCAATGTAATCGCGATAACGCCCGGCCGCTTCAGGCACCGCGACACCGGCATAACGTTGCAGCACTTCACCGAACAGCCGCGAATTGCTCCACCCATCCATCAAGATGTGATGGCTGGTGTAGATCAGTTCATGGCGTTGCTCCTCGGTACGCACCAATACCAGGCGCACAAGGGGCGCCTTGGCCAGATCAAAGCCTTGGCGGCGCTGGGCCTCCTGAAGGCTCTGCAATTCCAGCTCGCGTTCCGGCATGGCGCGCCAATCGAGGTGTTCGATGACCAAACGGGCTTCGCGGTAGACCACTTGGCAGGGCCATTCCAGCTGGCCTTCCCAGAAGAACCCGCTGCGCAGTACGTCATGGGCTTGCACTGTGGCATCCCAGGCCTGCTGGAACCGCGCCACGTCCAATCCATCGGCCGTCACGCGGACCTGGTTGATGTAGTCGCCGGCCGCCTGTTCGTACAGGGTGTGGAACAACATGCCCTGCTGCATGGGCGACAGGGTGTAGATATCTTCAACGGCGTCGGCGGCCAGCGGCAGGGATTCCAACTGCTGCTGGCTCAAGCGCGACAACGGGAAGTCGGAGACCGTCACGCCGCTATTGCCGGGGGTGCAGCAGTGTTCAACCAAGGCCGTCAGTTCGCGGGTGAAAGCCAGACTCAAGGCTTCGATCTGTGTGGCGTCGAACATCAGCGGACTGAACGTCCACCCCATGTGCAGTTCACCGCCGTACACCTGACCATTCAACGTCAACCAGTTGCCCAGCGGCGCATCCGGGCTTTGTTCGGTGCCGGAGCTTTCTGCCGAGGGTACGAACAGCCCTTGCGGCTGGTCAAAGCTGCCGTCGATCTGGCCCAGGTAGTTGAAGGTGATGCGCGGCACCGGCAACGCGCTGAACACCTCACGCGTGGCATCGTCGCCCAGGTAGCGCAGTGCGCCGAAGCCCAAGCCCTTGTCCGGCACCGCACGCAGTTGCTCCTTGACCTGCTTGACCGAGGTGGCGAGGGATTCGGCCGGAGTCAGGCGCACCGGGAACAGGCTGGTGAACCAGCCCAGGGTGCGGGTCAGGTCGATGTCGTCGAACAGCTCTTCACGACCATGGCCTTCCAGCTGGATCAGGCTGGAGGCTTGCCCGGTCCACTGGCAGATAACGCGCGCCAGGGCAGTCAGCAGCAGGTCGTTGATCTGGGTGCGATACGCCATGGGCGCCTGTTGCAGCAATTGCCGGGTGCGCTCGGCATCCAGTTGGCTGACCACCGTTTGGGCCAGGCGGCCCGGACGTGCGCCTTGCGGATCACGGCAAGGCAAATCCGTCGGCACGCCTTGAAGCTGTTGCAGCCAGAAGGCTTTTTCCGGCTCGATTGATTCGCTGCGGGCATGCGCCTGCAAACGCTCGGCCCAGGTTTTGAACGACGAGGTTTTGGCCGGCAATTTCTGCTGGCGATACAGGCTTTGCAGGTCTTCGAGGAACACCCGCCAGGACACACCGTCCACCACCAGGTGGTGCATGACCAACAGCAGGCGCTGTGAGCCGTCAGCCATGTCTGCAAGTACCGCACGCAACAATGCGCCTTGTTGCAGGTCGAGGCTGCGCTGGGCGCGTTCGCACAGCGCTTGCAGTTCGGCGGCGTCCTGCACGCTGGCCTGCCATAGCAGGGTTGCAGGTTGCGCGTCATGCCGCGCGGTCCAGCCTTCGGCCTGCTGGCTGAAACTCAGGCGCAGCACGTCGTGGTGTTGGATGAGTGCTTGCAGCGCAACGTCCAACGGTTGCGCAAGAAGGGTCTCGCGCGGGGTGAGCAGCAACGACTGGTTCCAGTGATGACGGTCCGGCAGGTCCATGTCGAAGAACAGTTGCTGGAACGGCAGCAGCGGCGTCTCGCCCCGCACCGGGCCCTGGTCGATCACCTGTGCCGTCTGCAATTGCGCCACGCGGGCCAGGCTGCGCACCGTCTGGTGCTGGAACAGCGCCTTCGCGGTGAAATGAATACCGGCCGCCCGAGCGCGGCTGACCACCTGGATGGAGATGATCGAGTCACCGCCACGCTCGAAGAAGTTGTCGTTCAAACCCACCTGCTCGACACCCAACACGTCGGCCCAGATTGCGGCGATCTGCTGCTCCAGCGCACTTTGCGGCGCTTCGTAGTGCTGAGTGGCTTCGGGTTTGGGCAGCGCCTTGCGGTCCAGTTTGCCGTTGGGACTCAGGGGCATCTGCTCCAGCACCACCCATTGTGCGGGCACCATGTAGTCCGGCAGATGTTGACCCAGGTGCACGCCCAACGCGTCGCGCCAGTCATCACCGGCGTTTTGCAGCACCAGGTAACCCACCAGGTATTTGCCGTCGACCGCCAGCACAGCGGCCTCACGTACCCAGGCGTGTTCCAGCAGGCGCGCTTCGATTTCGCCCAGCTCAATGCGCAGGCCACGCAATTTGACCTGATGGTCGATACGCCCGGCGTATTCGATCACGCCGTTGTCGCGGTAGCGCGCCAAGTCGCCCGTGCGGTACAGGCGTTCGCCCTTGATGAACGGGTGAGCGACAAAACGTTCGGCGGTGAGCGCCGGTCGACGGTGGTAACCCCGCGCCAGACCGATACCACCCAGATACAACTCGCCCAGCACGCCCACCGGCACCGGTTCGAAGTTGCTGTCGAGGATGTAGCAGCCGAGGTTGGCAATCGGACGGCCGATTGGCACCGCATCGCGGCCTTCATCCAGACAAGTCCAGTGGGTCACGTCGATGGCGGCTTCGGTCGGGCCGTACAGGTTGAAGAGCCCGGCGTGCGGCAGCTTGGCGAAGACCTGCTGCTGGGCGTCCACCGGCAAGGCCTCGCCGCTGCACACGATGCGCTGCAGGCTCTGGCAGGTCGACACCGCCGGATCCTGCAGGAAGGCCTGCAACATCGACGGCACAAAGTGCAGCGTGGTGACCTGTTGTTGATTGATCAGGTTGATCAGCTTGGCCGGATCCCGGTGATCACCCGGCGCTGCCACCACCAGGCGCGCGCCGGTCATCAGCGGCCAGAAGAACTCCCACACCGACACGTCGAAGCTGAACGGGGTCTTTTGCAGCACCGTGTCGCTGGCGCTCAGGCCATAGGCCTCCTGCATCCAGTGCAAGCGGTTGAGCAACGCCGAATGACGGTTGCCCGCGCCTTTAGGCTGGCCGGTGGAGCCCGAGGTATAGATCACATAGGCCAGGTTTTCGCCATCCAGGGCAATACCTGGGTTGGCGTCGCTGTAGCCGGCGTAATCGGACTCACCCAACACCAGGGTTTCCAGGCCTTGGGGAATCGGCAACTGTTCACGCAGATGCGCCTGGGTCAGCAGCAGTTTCACGCCACTGTCTTCCAGCATGTAGGCCAGGCGCTCACGCGGGTATTCCGGGTCCAGCGGCACATAGGCGCCACCGGCCTTGAGCACGGCAAGCAGGCCGACCACCATGTCGATGGAGCGCTCCACAGCCAGCCCCACCAGTACGTCCGGCCCAACGCCGGCTTCCATCAGGCGATGGGCCAGGCGGTTGGCGCGGCTATTCAATTGGGCGTAGTTCAGGGACAAGTCGTTGAAACACAGCGCCAGTGCTTCCGGCTGCGTCAGCACCTGGGCTTCGATCAACTGGTGCACCCACTGCCCTTGCGGATAGTCGCGCTCGGTGGCGTTCCACTGACAGAGGATTTGCTCGCGCTCATGGGCGTTGAGTGTCGCCAGGTCCTGCAAAGGCGATGCGCTGTTCGCCACCGCGTCACGCAGCAGGCTCAGCCAGTGTTCGCCCATGCGCGTGACAGTCGCGGCGCTGAACAGGTCGGTGGCATAGGTCAACGAGGCCCAGATGCCCTCACCGCTCTCCTGGGTATCCAGGCTCAGATCAAACTGAGCGCTGTGGCTGTCCCATTCCAGGTTGGCCACGCGCAGGCCGGGTAGCTGCTGCGCGGCGGCCGTTGAATTGGCCTGGTGGCTGAACATCACCTGGAACAGCGGGTTATGGCTCAGGCTGCGCTCGGGTTGCAGCGCTTCCACCAGTTGTTCGAAAGGCAGGTCCTGGTGGGCCTGGGCTTCCAGCGCGCGGCGCTTGGTGTGCTGCAGCAACTGGGCAAAACTCATCTGGCCATCGAGGTCGGCCTTGAGCACTTGCGTGTTGACGAAGAAGCCGATCAGTGACTCGGTCTCGACACGGTTGCGGTTGGCAATCGGCACGCCGACGCGAATATCCGGCTGGCCGCTGTAGCGGTACAGAAACGCCTGGAACGAGGCCAGCAACAGCATGAACATCGTCACGCCTTCGCGTTGAGCCAGGGCTTTCAACCCCTCGATCAATGCCGGTTCCAAGGCAATGTCCTGGCGCGCGCCACGAAAGCTCTGTTGCGCCGGGCGCGGTTGGTCGAACGGTAGTTCCAGCACCGGCTGCGTGCCGCTGAGCAGTTCACGCCAATACGTCAATTGACGGGTCTTCTCCCCCGCTTCCATCCAGCTGCGCTGCCACAGCGCGTAGTCGGCGTACTGGATCGGCAGCGGCGCCAACGCACAGTCCTGCCCCTGGCTGTAGGCGGCGTAGAGCTGCATCAGCTCTTGCACCATCACGCCCATCGACCAACCGTCGGAGACGATATGGTGTTGCACCAGGACCAGCACGTGTTCCTCTTCACTCAGTGCGAACAAGCTGACGCGTAGCAACGGGCCTTGCTGCAAGTCGAAGGGATGGGCGATTTCAGCTTCTACCGATGCCTTGAGGTTGGCCTCGTCAACCGCGCTTTCGGCGATTTGAATCTCCGCACAGGCCAGCACCTCCTGGGCACGCTGCTCACCATCCAGATGCAGGCGCGTGCGCAGGCTTGCGTGACGTGCCACCAGAGTGTCGAAACTGCGTTGCAAGGCCGCCTTGTCCAGGCGCCCGCTCAGGCGCAGCGCGCCGGGGACGTGGTAGGCGGCACTGTCCGGGTCCAACTGCCAGAGAAACCACTGGCGTTCCTGGGCGTAGGACAGCGGCAGGTGCTGGCCGTCCTCGCGGATGGAGGCAATCGGCAACTGGGCGAAGCTCATGCCCCGGCTTTGCAGACGCTGGTAAAACTGCTCGCGCTGTTCCAGAGGCAGGCGAAGAAAGCGCGAAACCAGATCGATGTTAGGGTTGGAAAGCATGGTTCAAATCGCCTCTAGTTCGCTCAAAAAGTCACGAAGATCATCAAAATCTTCCGCGCTGCCGGCACGGAAGGTGGCGGCGGCCTGTACATAGGCGCGCAGCGTTTCGGTCTGGAACACTTCCAGCAGCGGCACTTCCAGGCCCAGCTCGGCCTGGACCCGTGAGGTAATCTGGATCGCCAGCAGGGAATGGCCGCCCACTTCAAAGAAGTTATCGTTCAGGCCCACTTGCGGCAGGCGCAGCACCTCGGCCCAGATCGCGGCGATCTGCTGCTCAAGCTCAGTTTCCGGGGCCACATAGGCTTGTTGCAGCAGGCTTGCGTCCGGTTGCGGCAAGCCTTTGCGGTCGAGTTTGCCGTTGGGCGTCAGCGGCATCTGCGCCAGGAACATGAAGTGCGCTGGCACCATGTAGTCCGGCAGGCGGGTTTTCAGGGCGCGGCGCAGGCTGTCGCGGAACTCCGCCTGGTCGGCCAGGTTGGCATCGGCCGGCACCACGTAGGCCACCAGTTGCTTGCCGGTCGGGCCGTCCTGGGTGACCACCACGGTTTCGCCAACGTTGTCCTGCTCACGCAAGCGCGCCTCGATCTCGCCCAATTCGATACGGAAACCACGGATCTTCACCTGATGGTCGACGCGACCGAGGTAATCCACCACCCCATCCGGGCGGCCACGGGTCAAGTCGCCGCTGCGATACACGCGGCTACCGGGCTTGCCGAACGGGTCCGGTACAAAGCGCTCAGCCGTCAGTGCCGGACGCTCCAGATAACCTCGGGCCACGCCCTCGCCGCCTAGGTACAACTCGCCGGCTACGCCGACAGGTTGCAGGTTGAGCTGCGAATCCAGCACGTAGCCGCTGCGGTTGCCCAACAGGGTGCCGATTGGGGCATAAACCGCGCCGCACGGATCGCCCCGGCGGGCTTTCCACAGCAACGGCGTGACCACGGTTTCAGTCGGGCCGTAGCC
>NZ_JACART010000066.1:0-24470 GCF_013386445.1 Pseudomonas sp. P7759 | reverse complement strand
ACCACCAACAACCCCACCCCCAACACCAGGCACAACGGCGAATAAAAATACGTATCCAACCGCGCAAACCGCGAACCACTGACCTTCTTGAAAAACCCCACCAACTCCGAATCCCCAATCGCCCTGGCAAACATCACCACCGCAATCGCACTGATCCCCCACTGCAAGGCCCCGTGGGACACCGCCGAGAAATACAGCCCCGCCCGCAGACATACCATCAATGCAATCCCCACCAACCCCATGGCAACCAGAAAAGTAGCCAGCGCCGAGGGTTTGAACGCCGATTTCGGCCCGCGAGCGAATTCGCCGGGCAATTGGGGGATAGCGGCCTGGAAGCCGAGTTTTCCGCCGGCAGCCCAGTACAGATGCACCATGCTGATGAAGGTGAAAATGCCGACAATCCATCGTGCGACAACAAAGCTCATGGCTGGCTCTCCCTTAAAAGGTGCGAAAGAGGATAGTCGCCTGGAAATTTTTTGCAGGCATTTCGTCGGCAGCTGATGGTAAAGTGCCGCCCCATGAAAATCGCTCGTGCCGACCGCTCGCTCATTGCCTGGATGCTCTATTGCTGCGTCCTGTTCAATGTGTTCGCCTGCAGTATCGGTCATGGGCAGATGGTCGGGATGCAGCTCAATGGCATCGGCGGTCAGTTTTGTACCGTAGACCCGCGCACCCAGGCGCCCAAGCCGTCCAACTCCACTGAAGAGAACCTGCCAACGCTGTCCAAGGCGTTTGGTTGCCCGCTGTGTTCCACCGGTGGCATGGGCCCGGCGCTGAGTTCCAGCTTGAATGTGGCAGTACTGCCACAGCCCCATGCACCGCCGCCGGCCATTGTCCTGGCTGCCGACATTCCTGCCCGCTTTACCTGGCCTGCGGCTAATCCGCGCGCACCGCCTGCTTTCGCCTGATCCCTTCGCTTTCCAATCTGCACTGACCACCGTTTCCGCGAGGACGTACGGGCGGCTGTGCGTTGTTTTCAAGCCAAGTTTTTCAGGATTCAACCATGAAACATCTTCCCCTGTTGGCGGGCCTGTTCGGCTGCCTGCCTGTCTGCGCCTGGGCCCTTGAGTTGGCCCCGACCACCATTGATGGCGAACAAACCGTCGAGCCTGGCCTGGCCCTGGATCAATCCAGCGGCATGGCTTCGCGCTTGGGCTTGAGTGTGCGCGAAACCCCGGCGTCGGTGGCAATCGCCAACCGCAATGACATCGAGCGCCACGGCGCCAAGACCTTCCGCGATGCCGCCAACACCTTGCCTGGCGTGAATGCCAGCGCCCCGCCAGGATTTGGCGGGTTTGTCTCCTACCGTGGCTTTACCAGCAGCCAGATCACCCAGATGTTCAACGGGATCAATATCGCCACCGGCCTGGCCCGGCCAGTGGATGCGTGGATCTATGATCGGGTGGAGCTGGTAGGCGGCCCCTCCTCCTTGATCAACGGCGCCGGCTCCGTGGGCGGTTCGCTCAACTACGTGACCAAGCTGGCCACCCGCGAGGAACAGGCCGCCGAAGGCCAGCTCACCTATGGCAGCTATGACACCGCCGGCATGGCGTTTGGCCTCAATCACGCCCTGACCGAACCCGGCGCCGAGGTGCAGCACTACGCGCGCCTGGATGTAAGCCGCAACACCAATCACAGCTACATCGACCGCGACCAGCGCGACGCCTGGAGCCTGGCGTTTTCCCTGCTCAGCGACCTCACGCCCAACCTGTCTCACACCCTGGCGCTGGAATACCAGGATGAGCATGAAGACAGCCCTTACTGGGGTACGCCGGTGCTCAATCCCAAAGTGGGTGAGCTTAAGATCGACAAGCACAACCGCTTCAACAACTACAACGTTGCTGACGGCCGCTATGAACAGCGCACGATCTGGGCGCGCTCGATCATCGACTACCGCCTCAACGACAACACCACCCTGAAAAACACCCTCTATCACCTGGACAGCCAGCGTGATTATCGCAACCTGGAAACCTACCAATACAACGCCGATAACAGCGCGGTGAACCGCTCGACGGCCTATCAGGTACGCCACCAGGGCGAACAGAACGGCAACCAGTTCGAGCTGCGCCACGATGACAGTTTTTTGGGCCTATCGACCACCTGGTCTGGCGGTTTCGAATACAAGGTCAACAGCACCACCAACACCCCGTTGAATGTGCCGGGCAACAGCAGCGTGGATCCGAACCACTACAACCCTGGACACTTCTACGACATCCCGCGAACCCGTGAAAAGTTCGGCAAGGACAAGACCAACGAGGTCACCACCAAGGCGCTGTTCGTGGAGAACCGCCTGGGGCTCACCGATAAACTTTCGCTGCTCACGGGCCTGCGTTACGACGCCATCGACCTGGACGTCACCAACCACCGCGCGATCACCGCCACCAATCCCCGCCACTTCAAGCGCAGCTGGGAACCGGTGACCGGTCGCGTCGGCCTGACTTACCAGTTCATCCCGTCGGCCAATGTGTATGTGCAATACAGCACCGCCGCAGAGCAGCCGAACACCACCACGCAAGTGTTTGATGTCTCGACGGGCAAACAGTGGGAAGTGGGCAGCAAGTTCGATTACCTGGACGGCCGTGGCTCGGCCACCGTGGCCGCGTACAAAATCGAGCGCAAGGATTTTGCCGTGACCGACCCGCAGGACCCGACCAACAGCATTCCGGTCGGCGCGCAGTCATCCAAAGGCATCGAGTTGGCCAGTTCGTTGCGCATCACGCCAAGGCTGCTAGCAGAGGGCAACTTCGCCTGGGTCGACGCCGAGTACGACGACTTCAATGAGAAAATCGCCAGTGGCGCGGTGGTCTCGCGTAAAGGTAATACGCCAACCAACGTGCCCAAGCGCGTGGGTAACCTGTGGCTGACCTATGATTTTGCCGAAGATTGGCAAGGGGGCGTGGATGCGCGATATGTGGCCGAGGTGTACGCGGATAACGCCAACACCCAGACGGTGCCAGCCTACACGCTGTTCGGCACGTTCCTGCGCTATAAGGTCGACTCGCACACCTCGGTGACGGGCCGGGTGCGCAATTTGACGAATGAGGTGTATGCCGAATTTGCGCATGTGTCGCCGGCGTATTACCTGGGCTCGCCGAGGACATTTGAGCTGGCGGTGCAAACCAAGTTCTAGCCTTGGAAAAACAGGCCAATGTGGGAGCTGGCTTGCCAGCTCCCACAATTTGATCCTCACCTGGCAGTTAGATCCGGGATCATTTCAGGCTTGCCTGAACCTTCTGCGCCACATCCTCGGTCAACCAGGCCTTCCAAACTTCTGGGTGTTCCTTTAAAAACGCCTGGGCCACGTCCCGTGGCGCCGTATGATTTTCACTCATGGTTGCCAAGGCTTTGTTCAGCGGCTCAATCGGAAACTCAACCTTCTCGAAGAACTGCGCAATCTGCGGATGCTCCTTCTGGAACGGCGTCGACACCCCGATACTCAACTTGGACGCCAACGAGCGCGTGGGCTTCGGATCAGGATTATCCGCATCCGTCAGCGTCTTCCACGCCTCGGCATCAAAGGGCGGCTCTTCCAGTTGGATCAACTTGTAGCGCCCCATCAGCGGGGTTGGCGACCAGTAGTAGAACAGCACCGGTTTGCCCCGGCGGATTGATGAGGCGATCTCGGCATCCAGTGCCGCGCCCGAGCCACTGCGGAAGTTCACATAGCTGTCGTCCAACCCATAGGCCTTGAGCTTCTGTTTGTTGACCACTTCCGAGGTCCAGCCGATGGGACTGTTGAGAAAGCGCCCCTTGCCGGGGGATTCCGGGTCCTTGAACACATCTTTGTAACGCGCCAGGTCCTTCACGCTCTTGAGCTCCGGCGCCAAAGGCTTGATGCCTTTGGCGGGGTCACCCTTGACCACGTATTCCGGCACCCACCAGCCTTCAGTCGCGCCTTTGACCGTATCGCCCAACCCAACCACTTTGCCTTCGGCTTCGGCCTTGACCCACACCGGACTGCGGCCGGCCCATTCTTCGCCGATCACCTGGATGTCGTTCTTCGCCAGGGCGGTCTCCAGGGTGATGGTGGTGCCCGGCAAGGTATCGGTGGGCAAGTCGTAGCCCTTCTCGACGATCACCCGCAGTACTTCGGTAATCAGGCTGCCGCTTTCCCAGTTCAAATCGGCAAAGTGTATCGGGGCCTCGGCGGCCGAAACCGGCAGAGGGGCCACTGACAGACTCAAGGTCGTCAGGGAGGCAGCCAGCAGTGTTCTCAATCCTTTCATGCCCTTGCACCTCGCGATAACGCAGCAGACAGCGGACGGCTTTGCTACGTATGCGCGAAGCCTCTGAATAGTTAAGTCAACTCAACTGTAGTAGAGGTTCCGGGAGATAAGGGGTGTTCGAGGAATTTGATGCTTATTCGCTGGCCTTGAAGGTTACCAGTTCGCCCTTGCGCCATTTGGCGGCCTTGCCGGTCACGGCCTTCAGGGTCTTGGTCAGGCCTTCCTGCAACTGCTCGTTGGCGGCAAACACCAGCATCACACTGTGGCCTTCCTTGAACACGATGCCCTGGCCTTCGGCCGAGGACACAAAGGCGTAGTCGCCCAGGCCATAGACGGTCAACTTGATGTCGCGAAACTTCAGCTCGAACTTGCCACCTTCACGGCTGGGTAATACCGCTGCGCGAAAGTGATCGCCGACCTTGAGTTCCAGGCGCGGCTTGTCATCCACAACCAATGCCGCCTCGGTATCGATTTCGGCGATGTAGATGCCTTCCGGCGTCTGCTCAGTGATGTAAACAAAACGGGATTGAAACTGCTTTACCAACTTTGCGCGCAAATCACCCAGCACGAACAACGCGTGCATATCCAGATTACTGACTGCCAAGGAAACGCCCCCACATCGAAAAGAGCGCCGTCCGCCAGAGCGGGCAGCACAAAAAAACGGCCATTACGGCACGATCACATCACTCATTCTTTGAAAAAAACTGAAGAAGAACCCGCTGTCACACCATAAGACTAGTACAGACGTACGCGATGGACCTTGTGCAAGGTCATCTGGCAGCACAGGAGATCACAGGTTCAATGGCCCGAGAATACGGGCCGACCCACTTCAGAAAATAACCCAATTAAAAATGCAGTTTTCCGACACGCAAACACAAATAAACACGCTGTCATGGAACCGGGCGCTGGTCGTCGACGACAATACTAAAACAGCAGTACCGATTAAAACCACCCAAAACGTTGCAATCAAGTCAACCAGATCGATCGAAAGGAGCAGGCCATGCAACGATCAACCTACAATGCAATGTCTTCGCACACCCATTCATCACGTCAGGCCGAGGCTCAATACTACCGCTTGGGCGGCTTCGACGGGTACTCGGATTCGGTTCTTTACCAAGTCGTACCTGCCGGCAAGAATTTCTTTCATATTCGTGAAGTGCTCAGTGGTCGAATAAAAGGCTTTCGCAGCGGCCATGTCAAGGCGTGTGAACTGGCCAAGACACTTGAAGCCCAGCTGCAAGCCCCTCACGGAGCAGTCGTTTCGTCCGCGCGATAACTTAACTGCGCCGCCGACCCGCAACAACTGCCATACTGGCCCGTCCGCTGAAGTTTGTGCCCTGCGGGCCAGGTTTCTCCAGTGCAGTTATCTCCAAGGGAAGGCTCTACGTGACGGAATTTGATATCGGCGAATTTTTCATCCATGGCGACGCAAGGGAAGTAGACGGTGAGTTCCAAGCAGTGATCATCATGCGGGCCAAGCCTCCGCTGACCACTGTGACTACACACCAGGTGGAAAAAGACCGTTGGTTCAAAACCGTTGACGCTGCTGCCATTGCAGCCAAGGAATCCGCCAAGGCCTTGAAAGCTGCTGTGGATGCCGGGGCGTTGAATTCCTGACAATCCGATAGAACTCTGCTGCGCCACGACCCTCCCATGCATAACCACCCCCTGCATGGAGAACGATATGGACGCGCCAATCCCTACCCTCGAAACCCTCTTCGAACAATTGGGCCTGGACTCAACCCCGGACGCCATCGACGCGTTTATCGTCGCGCACCCTTTGCCGGAAGACGTAAAGCTGATCGATGCACCGTTCTGGTCTGAACAACAAGCGGCCTTTCTGAAAGAGGAGCTGCGCGAGGATGCTGAATGGGCGATTCCCGTGGATGAGCTGAATCAACGTCTGCATCAATCGCAATAAATCCGTCTCAATGCAGGCTGTCCGACTGTTCCAGGCGCAACAGCGCCTGCCAGGCAGCCCTGCACTCCTCCGCCTCATCGCGACTGGCGAACGCCGTACCGCGCTGCTCACCGTTGAGCAACACCACCCAGCATGCCTTCTGGCCCAGTGCACGCAGGGTTGGGGGTACGCCACTGCCTATCATCACGGCAACATCGACTTTGTTTTGCATGAAGCTTCTCCGCAGCATTAGTTAGCTGGCTAACAATGTTGGCCATGCTACGGTTTTCTTCCAGTTGGAAAAAGCTATCCCCGGAATAGCTCCATTGCATAAACGGCAACAATCCCTAGCGCCCGCCCTTTACTGCCTCGGGTTTATAGCCCAGGCGCAAGCCGCCCCAATGCCGGCCCTTGACCATGATCGGCACCGACAAGTCATGCATCAGCTCTCCGGTGTCGCGGGTATAGGTTTGCAGCAAAACCGCCTGCTGGTGGCTGCCACAACGGATCCCGGTGCGGTCTTCGAATTTGCGTTTGGTGCGGTTCTGCACCGCATCCACCTGCGCATCGCCGGTCAGCGCATGGGAAAACGCCTTGTTATGCGTCGGCACATAGCCCTGCGGCGTACAGGCAATGGCAAAGACCAGGCCTTCATGGCGTGGCAGCAGCGCTTCTTGGATTGCCGGCAACACCTGGTCGGTGTAGCCGTCGAACCGGGTGTGGTACTTGCTCGGGCGGGTGTTGGCGATCGGTGTGTAGCTGCGGTCGAACAGGTCATCCAGGCTGATGCGGTTCTGTTGCACGTCGGCTTCGAATTGCGCAGCAATCCGGCTCGCCCCCTCGCGCGCCAGGTCGTAGATGCGCTGGTGATAGTCATCCAGCCCGACTTCCGCCAGGCGCTCGCTGATGGTTTCGGCCTGGCCTTCCATCTGCACGGCAGCGTCGGCCAACTGGCGGGTTTGCTGGTCGCTGACGGCCAGGTCACTGCGCATCTGTTCCACCGCGTGAAACAGGCTGTCCAGCTGAGTGCGATTGGTGTCGGTGCCCTGGGCGATCTCATTGACCTGGCCTTCCACATCGGCCGCCAGGCTGGCAATGCTTTGCAACTGCTCGCCGGCATGCTCCACCTGCTCGACACCGGTATGCAGGTCCGCCGAGAGCTGGCGAATCTGCTCCACCACCTGGGCGGTGCGTTGCTGGATATCTGCGACCATCACCCCGACTTCATCGGTGGCCGTGGCCGTACGCCCCGCCAACCCACGCACTTCATCCGCAACTACCGCAAACCCGCGCCCATGCTCACCGGCCCGCGCCGCTTCGATGGCCGCGTTGAGTGCCAGCAGATTGGTCTGGCTGGCAATGGACTGAATCACCAGGGTCACCCGCTGGATTTCTTCGCTGCGCAGGCTCAAGGCTTCGATCAGTTCACGGCTGGCATTCGCACGCTGGCTGAGCTGGTGCATGCGGGTGATCGACTGGGCCAGCACTTCACGGCCTTCGGTGCTGCGTTGATGGGCCTGGCTGGCGGCACCAAGCGCTTCGCGGCTGAGTTGGGAGGTGACCTTTTCAGTGCCGATCATCACCTCGGCACTGCTGACAATCTGCTTGGCCGCGCCCAGCTGCGATTGCACGCGCGCCGCCAGTTGCTTGACCGAATAGGCCACACCGGCGGCGGACAATGCGTTATGACTGGTGGTGTAGGACAGGTCGCGTGTCAATTCGCCGATGGCATCGACGGCATCGGAAGATGCGATAACAGATGTGCGACTTTTCAATCGAGGCAGCCAGATCACCAGCAGAGCCAGTGGCAGGCAAAGGTAGAGCGGCAGGCTGGCGAGCGCCAACCCAAGCAGGACCAACACCAGGGCGGTGCTCTGCAACAGGGGCGTCAGCCAGCCGGGCAGCCCGCGCGCCACCGTTTGCGGTGACACTGCTGCGCCCATCAGAGATCCGTCTCCAGCCATCTTCGTTACCCCACTGCTTGTCATTATTGTCGCTGCATTAAACGCCACTATCGGGCCATTATCCATGGGCCTTTAGTGGGGTGGCTTGCAGCAGATCAATAGACGGGGTGTAACGGGTCATTTCCGGGGAACCGCTGGACGGTCCCCCGCTTCACCGCATCAGGCTTGGCGCTGATGCTTGTCGATCTGCTCGTGGCGCTCTTGCGCTTCGATGCAGTACTTGGTGGTGGGGCTGATCAGCAGGCGCTTGAGACCGATAGGCTCGCCGCTGTCATCGCACCAGCCGAAGGAATCTTCCTTGATGCGCTCCAGTGCACGCTCCAGCTGCGGCAGCATGCGCTGGTCGCGGTCAATGGCGTTGACCAGCCAGGTGCGCTCTTCTTCAACGGAAGCAGCGTCAGCCGGGTCAGCCGGGGTATCCAGGCTTTCAATGGCGATACGGTTCTGCTCAATGCGCTCGTGGTGTTCCACTTTCATGTCTTGCAGCAACTGCTCGAAAAAAGCGTGCTGTTCGGCATTCATGTAGTCATCCGCCGGCATGGCCAGCAACTTTTCCTTTGTCATTGATTTCTCTATAAAAAATACGTGCATTAAGGCGAATAAGGGAGCGTTCCGGAAGGCCTCTGCAGGTCTCGGAAGGGCGCCATCCATTTCAAGCGCCACCCGGCACTCAATTTACGAGGGGCGGCAGTCTAAGGCCGACTTGAGGGCGCAGCAACTGAAAAGACAGGCAATTTTTCCGAGATAACCCCCAAAAGCACCAGGACGGGCTCGGCGAATGGTCATCGGAGTGCGTTTATAGCAAGAAATTCAGTGTTGTGGAGCTATATGCAAGACGAATGGTTGATTCAATACCCAGCAATACATAGCACCCAGCAAGGAGTGAGAGCGTATTAGCTAAGGCCCCTTACGCGTTATCACGACGAAAAGGACCCGCTATGCCCCTCACTTCATCACTTGCCGGCGAACCGCTCACCGGCGCCATCAACACCCAATTCGCCTCGCGCCCGACGCTGGACGCCGTTGCTCGACAACTGCTGGCCACCGAGATAGCTCAGCGCTTCCCGTCTTTAGCCATCGACCTGAGCGTTACCCAACTGCTCATCCCGACCTCTCGCGGTGGCTGGAGCCGGCAACGGCTCATGCCATTAGTACTCGACTTCCTTGCCAACGGTACGGCACTGGACTTCAGTGATCGTCATGGGCGCAGTTGCCAGCTCAGTGACCAACCGCCCATTGCCCTGACGCTTGCAGATGCAGGGCCACTGGACATGCACGCCATCCAGGCGCTGATCGAGGCACTGCCCCGGACCCTGCCCATCGCCTTGCAAAACAGCCTCGCCGCTTATTGGAATGAAGCCGCTGATAGCGGTATGTCGCGCTGGCACTGGCTTAGCGATGTAGTGAGGGACACCCTGCACATGATGGTCATCCAGGAGAATGACCTCATGCCACAAGAGCGCGAAATGCTCGACCAACTGATCAACTACCCCGACCTTGACCAGCGCATCACCCGTTACGGTGATGCTGCTGTGCATGCCTATCATCCGCTGGTGAACTTCACAGCGGGCAAGGAAGCACAACAATTGATAGGGCCAGATTTGATTCTGATACCCGTGATCAATGGCAAATCCCACATCCTATGGTGTCCGCTGGCAGGCGGTTACGAGCGGTACGACACCATGGATTCAGCCCTGCAATACTGGGCCCATCGGCAGGGGCAGGATACGGTGATAGAACGCATCACCACCCAGCGCTTTGAAACGGACGGTCATTTATTTGATGCGCAGTCAGGGATCATCCTCAACCATCAGTTGCAGCAACTGCACAACCTGAAACTGGGTACCCCGTTCGGGCTTGTCGCCTTGCGCGCGGTGTACCGGCAGATTACCGACCCCGTCATGAGCCTTGCCAACACAGCGCTGTACACCTCCCAAACGCTGGTGTCCCTGCGCCACGACCTGCCGCAATGGCTGAGCCAAGCCACACCCGCTGAACGCATGCACTATCGGCACTACAGCTTGAAACTGGCGAGCGCGAAAAAACGCAGTGAAGGCCTGACCTTCCTCAGCGACCTGCCGGATATCCGCACCTTCACTCAAACGGCCCTGCTTAACCAACTGAAGCAGGATGAAATACGCCTGGGCAAGGTCCGCCCGGAACAGTCCCAGGCCGCACAGTTTCAACCTGAAGATCTGCAGCTCACTTTTCATGTTGCTGCCGGCTATCCAGGTGGCGCCGGTTACGTCGAAAACGTTCACATGAACTTGACGGACCTGGCGATCAACAATCTGCAAAGCCAGCCTCGTGGGCAACTCACGGTTGCCCATCAAAACGGGCAACCTTTGCCCGTGTGGCTCACGGCCGACTACATCCTGGGTCACGCTGGCCTGATTCAACAGGTCAACATTGGCAAGACTTACCCTGAGCTGCTCAAGGCCAAGCTCCTGGGCGACAGCGACGAAACGCGTCGACGAGAGCAGCGCTTTGCCGAGCAAGCCATCGCACAACTGCCCCTGCTTGCGCTGGAATCCAGCCTCAAGCGGGTAAACGGTTTCACGCCGCAGGGCGCCACTTACGTTGCAGCGCTGGTAGGCAGCCAAGAAGGCGAGCGTCCTACAGACGGCCAAGCCATCGTCATTCGGCAATTGGCCTTGGTACACAAACCCGAGGCAGCCGCTGATACGGTCGCCGATATGTACATCATCGAACCGGAGAGCGGCCAGGCCGGCCCACACATTTTATACCGCCCACTGTATTCCGACGCGTTGCTGCAATTCGCCAGCCGCGCGCAGTTACTGCAAGCAATCGCTGCGCCTGGCGAGCTGCAAACCAGCGTGCTGACCTGGCTCAGCGAGGGTGCACGGCCGATTTATGCCAACGGCGGGTTCCAGCAGCCCCATTACGTCAGGTTTGGTGCTGGCGATGAGTTTGAACGGCCGGAAATACCGGCGCCTGTGGCCCTCGCCGAGAATGGCGCCAGCTCTGAGCTGTTGCAGTTCCAGGCCAACGGCCAGTTGATGCAGTCCCTCTATGGAGCCAATGCAAGGGCACTGGTCGATCAGGCTGAGCGTGAATCCATTTCTAACGCTGAAAGCCGGTGGCGGGTTTTCCTTGAGGGTGCCGGGCTGCTGTTCAACACACTCCTGCTGCCGCTGGCACGTGGGCCGCTCATGCTCAGCGGTTGGCTGCTGAGCTTGCTGGGCAGCGCCAATCGGGATATCCCTGCGCTCAACAGCCAGGACCCGGTAACACGGGAACTGGCTTGGGCCGACCTGCTGCTGAACGTCGGCATGCTGATGTTGGAGCTGGCCCCGACACCGGTAAGCCCCAAACGGCTCTTGTCGGACGATCTCAAGTGGCAGGCCATGCGCTCGCCGTTCCAGCGACGCGTCGTGGAACAGTGGCCGCCCTACCCGGCCGCGACCTTCAACCACGGCGCCGTCATGCTCGGCGGCGGCAGCCCAGGGCTGATCAACAGCGCGCTCGACTTCAGCTTCGCCAGCGCACGCCAGCGGCTGACTGCCGACCAACAGCAACGCCTGAGCAAGCTCCAAGCCCCAAAACCCGAGGTATTGCCTGCCCCTGTGACCCATGGCTCACATAAAGGCCTGTATTACCATCTGCGCGATTGGTATGCGCTGATCGACACCGGTTGGTATCAGGTACGCCTGGAAGCTGACGGCATAGTGATCGTCGACCCGTTCAACACTCAACGCCACGGCCCGTACCTGCAATCGGATGGCCTGGGCAACTGGTCACTCGACCTGCGCCTGCGCCTGCGCGGCGGCATGCCACCCAAGCGGATTGCCGCTGCACGTGAACGTAACGCACAGCGCAAACAGCAGCTGATTGAGGCACAGGCGAGCTTTATCGGCGGTCAACAGCACGCCTTGCAGACCAAGGTCGACACCGCGCAACAACTGATGAACCGTGCTGGCAGCGACCCCAAATACAACGATGCAGCTCGCGCCAACACTCGCAAAAACTTCGACAAAGCGTTGCACGAACAGATAAACGCCTACGGGGAGCTCCTCGGCAGTCGCAAGGAGCGCAGCGAACTAGGGATCCCGATGCCCGTCAACGTACAGGCGGTGTTTCTGGAGAACAGCGTGAACAACGCGCGTAAATCGGTGGTGGTGGGCGACATGGACCGCCAGGCCCTGTACGCCGAAAACCCTGACCTGAGCGCATCCTATGAACAGGCGCTGCCGTCGATTCTCCTCAACCAGCCGCGTTATGCGCAGTTTCTCAAAGACATGAGTCAAATCAACGAGCGCCAGATCCAGGCCCTGGAACTCAAGGACCGTTACCTGCAGGAGCTGTATAACCTCGGCCAATCCGGGCTCGAAGGGTTCAGCCGCCTGACGCTTAACCGCCCCGATGAACTCAGCGCGCTTTCCCTTAAATACCTTCAATTGCAAAACCTCAAATACCTGAGCCGAAAGAACTGGCGCACCGGCTTGTTTACCAATGAGCTGGACCTCGTCCTGGATCCGTTGGGCCCGCACCTGCGCACCCACAGCGACCTGAACCTGCATAACCTCAGTCCTTCCGACCGTATGGAGGTACTCGACAGCCTGCTCGTGCAATACGGCCAGGCGGTGGACGCACTGCAAGGCGTGGCACTCGTCCATGCCGACGTGCTGGACAATACGCACTTCCTGCCTTTGCAAGCCCTCGTCACGTCGCTGTACCACGACGTGGTGCAACAACTCGCGGCCGAGGTCAAACCGCTAACCGGAGCACCGGCCCGGCCGCCCAAACGTGCGCTGGCTACCGCCGGCAAGCCACAGAAAAGAGTGATCAAGACGCGCCGGCAAGGCTTCCTGATCGGCGACGTCAAACCCGCCGGCAGCACCTTGCCTGTCGAAGTGGTGGAAGTGCGTTCCGAACAGGCCGACCAGCTGTTGGCCACCTACTCTCAGCACGAAGACGGCTGGGACGAAGTGCGCGAACAAGGCCGCGCCCTTGCTCAGCCTACGATGCCGGCCACGCGTGCCCTGAATGTGGTGAAGGGTGAAGCGCGCAAACGTGCCAGGGAGTTGCAACCGATCATCCAACGCCAGGAGGGTTACGCCAAGCTGTCCAGATTCCCGATTGAAATACAGGAGAGCCTAGAGGCCGAGGCGGCACGTTTCGCCGAGCTGGCAGGCGAACTGGAGCGGGCTATCGAGGCCCAGCCCTTGGATCTGAAGGTCGCGGCCGACCGCGACCTGGCAGCCGAACTGCGTAGTGCATCCGCCACGTTGATCGCCAAAGGCCGCGAGCTGCGCATCCAGCGCTCACTGGACCTGGCGCCCACCGACAGTCATGTAACGTACCTGCTCGAACAGGACAAAATCCAACTGGCCAGCCTTGGTCCACGGGTGGCGTTGCGCGGGGATCGGCGCGATTTTATCCAGGAATATGCCGTCAACGACAAACGTGGTTTCCCGCTGTGGTACGCGCACTTTCATTACGCCAAAGCCGATACACCCAAGGCCGAGTACAGCGTGGCCCATCTTAAAACCAGGGCGCAGCGCACCGAAAGCTACTACGCACTGCTAAACAAGGCGCAAAGCCCACAGGGCGTGGTGGATGTGCATCGAGGGGAAATCAGCCGGGAACTGGCCAATCGACGGTTCTTGCCGCTGGCGCCTTGACGTGGAAGGGGCTTGCCCCTCCCACGAATTGGTGTGTGTAGGCCTCAGCGTTTGAGTTTGCGCTTGTTGCGGTACTGGTCGATCACCACCGCCACCACAATGATCAGGCCCTTGATGATGTCCTGGATATACGCGTCCACACCGACGAAGGTAAACCCACTGGCCATCACCCCAAGGATCAGCGCGCCGATCACAGTGCCGGTGATGCGCCCTACTCCGCCCGCCAGGCTGGTGCCGCCGATCACCGCCGCAGCAATCGCATCCAGCTCATAGGACATGCCCATGCCGGCCTGGCCGGTGGCGGCACGTGCCGAGGCCACCACACCCGCCAGGCCAGCCAAGAGTCCGGCGATGCTGTACACGATGATCAAGTGGCGTTTGACGTTGATGCCCGAGGTACGCGCCGCCTGCATGTTGCCGCCGATGGCGTAGGTGTACTTGCCGTACTTGGTGTAACGCAGGGCGATATGGAAGATCACCGCTACCACCAGGAAGATGATCACCGGCATCGCGCCATGGCCGATGGCCGTGTAGGAGTCCGAGAGCATGCTCACCGGCTGGCCTTCGGTGTAGTAACGCGCCAGGCCACGGGCCGAGACCATCATGCCCAGGGTCGCAATGAACGGCGGGATGCCGGTAACGGCAATGATGCTGCCGTTGATCGCCCCCGCCAGCAGCCCCACGCCCAGCCCCATCGCCACCGGGATCCATACCGGCAAGTCGGTCAGGCTCGGGAACACCGCACGGGAAAAGTCGGAAGTCTGGGCCAGACTCGCGGCGATCATCGCCGACAGCGCCAGCACCGAGCCGGAGGACAGATCAATCCCCGTGGTGATGATGACCTGGGTCACACCGATCGCCAGCAGGCCGATGATCGACACTTGCAGGATCATCAGCACCAGGCGCTGGGAGTTCATCAGGAAACTCTGGTCCCGCACGATCCAGCCGAACAGCTCGAAGACCAGGCCGATGCCGATCAGCACCAGGAAGATGCTCAGCTCGGTGGGCATGCGTCGACGACTTTTAGTGGGCACCGTCGCAGGTTTGTTGTCCGTTATTGCGTTCATAGCCAATCACCTTCTTATTCTGTACGTCAGTGGACTGCCGTCATCCCGGAGGCCAACTGCATGACTTTTTCCTGGGTCGCATCGCTGCGGTCCAGGGTGCCCATCAATTCGCCTTCGTGCATCACCATGACCCGGTCGCTCATGCCCAGCACTTCGGGCAATTCGGAGGAAATCATGATCACGGCCATGCCTTCGCTGGCGAGGAATGAAATCAATCGGTAGATCTCGGCCTTGGCGCCCACGTCAATGCCACGGGTGGGTTCATCGAGGATCAGCAGGCGCGGGTTGGTCATCAGCCAGCGCGCCAGCAAGGCCTTCTGCTGATTACCGCCGGACAAGGTGTCGATGCACTGCTCGAGGGACGGGGTTTTTACCCGCAGCTTCTTGCACATGTCTTCGCACAGCGCACGCAGGGCTTTTTGCTGGATAAAGCCGTTGCCGGTGTAGTGCGGCAATACGGCCATTTCCATGTTTTCCAGGACCGACAGGCACGGGAACAGGCCACTGAGCTTGCGATCCTCGGTCAACAGCGCAAAGCCTTTTTCGATGGCCATGTGCGGGTCGGTAATGCGCACCGCCTTGCCATCCAGGGTGATCTGGCCGCTGCTGCTGGGGGTGATGCCAAAAATGGTTTCTGCCACGTTGGTGCGGCCCGAGCCCATCAGGCCGGCGATACCGAGGATTTCGCCTGCGTGCAGGTCGAACGATACGTCCTTGAACACGCCGTCCAGTGTCAGGTCGCGCACCGTCAGCAACAGGTCGCCGATGGGCGTCTCGCGCACCGGGAACAACTGGCTCAGTTCACGGCCGACCATCATCGAGATCAGGCTGTCGCTGTTCATGCTGTCGGCGCGCTGCAGGCCGATGTAGTGGCCGTCGCGGAACACCGCCACTTCATCGGCGATGGCGAACACTTCGTTCATTTTGTGGGTGATGTAGACGATGCCTTTGCCCTGGGACTTGAGGTCGGCAATGATCGAAAACAGGTGGGCCACTTCCTTCTCGGTAATGGCCGATGTCGGCTCATCCATGATCAGGATGTCGGAGTCGTAGGACACCGCCTTGGCAATCTCGACCATCTGCCGCTCGGCGATGCTCAGGTTGCCCACGTGTTCCTCGGGGTCCAGGTTGATGCGCAGGCGCGCCAGCAATTGGGCAGTGCAGCGGTGCATTTCGCGGTGGTTGACCATGTGCAGGCTGTTGAGCTGCTCGCGGCCGATCCAGATGTTCTCGGCGATGCTCATGTGCGGCATCAGGTTGAGTTCCTGGTGGATCATCGCGATCCCGGCCTTCTGGGCCGCCAGGGGTGTTTCAAACACGATCGGCTTGCCACGCAGGCGGATTTCCCCGGCGTCGGGCTGGTAGATGCCGGCGATGATTTTCATCAGCGTCGACTTGCCCGCACCGTTCTCGCCCATCAGCGCCAGCACGGTGCCGGGGCGCACCCGTAATTGCACGTCGGCCAGGGCCACGACGCCGGGAAAGCCTTTGCTGATATTGACGATTTCCAGCAGGTAGGGTTCTTCCAGCGGCTGGGGCTGGATACCGGGAGGCTGCGAGACAGTCGCTTGAGCGAGCATAGGGAGGTACTCCATCGGCAGGGCGGGCACGACCGCCCTGCCGGCTTATTGTTGTTATGTAGGGACTATTTGAAGTCTTTGACGTTGTCCGGGGTGATCAGCTGGAACGGGATCACCACGTTCTGCTCGATAGGCTCGTTCTTGGCCATCTTGCGCGCCGTCTCGACCGACTTGTCGGCCTGACCCTTGGCGTCCTGGAAGGCCGACACGGTCATGTCACCCTTGGTGATCGCGTTCAGGCCATCCGGCGTGCCATCGACACCGGCGATCAATACGCCCTTCTTCCCCGCAGACTTCAGGGCCATGGACGCGCCGATGGCCATTTCATCGTTGTTGGCCAACACCGCGTTGAACTCACGGCCCTGGGTCAGCCAGTCGTTGACCAGGGTCATGCCCTTGTCACGCAGCCAGATGCCGGTCTGCTCCTGTTCAATCTTGATACCGGGGTATTTAGTCAGGACTTCCTTCACGCCCTTGGTACGGTTGGTGGTGGAGTTGTTTGCCAGGTCGCCGAGCAGGATCACGATGTTACCTTTGCCGCCGAGTTTTTCAGCGATGTACTGCATCTGCAGCTTGCCGGCCTCGACGTCGTCGGACGTCACTGCCGCGACGCCTGGGGCCAATGTCGGGCTGTCAGGACGACGGTTGACAAACACCAGCGGGATTTTTGCTGCGGTGGCGGCCTTGATGATGTTGGCCGTCGACGCGGTGTCTACCGGGTTGACGATGATCGCGTCGACTTTCTGACTGATAAAGTTCTCGACCTGGCTCAGTTGCTTGACCACGTCGGCACGGGCGTCTTCGAACTGCAATTGCACGCCATCGCCCTTGGGATAGGACTTGGCCTGCTTGTCCATGTCTTCGCGCAGGTAGGTCAGGAAGGTGTCATCGAAGGCGGACATGCTTACGCCTATCTTCAGGTCGGCAGCCGAGGCAACACCGCTGGCGAGCAGCATGGACAAGGCCAGGGCGGTAAAACGGATCGGGGTCTTCATGAACGGTCTGTCTCCACTTTCTTGTTGGTTTTTTGGACGTTGCGTTTATCAGAGCTCGGCAGGCAGCCGGACGACGGGTGCACCGGGAATGCAGCACACCAGCGCGCCTTTGTTTTCGACGCACAGCACATTAAGGAAGGAGAAGTAGAACGGCCGGGCGCGGGGCAGACCGCGTGGCGCTTTGGCAGGGCGTAAAACTCGCAGTACAGCGTTGAAGATTTTCATCTGACGGTACCTGGTTGTTTTTGATCTTGTTTTTGTTGAGTCGCCCGGATCGAGTCCAAACGTACTTTATGCAACCTAGAAAAGACTTTATTGGAAAATAATTTCCATATCAACCTGTTTTAGAATTTTATTCTATTTTTGTTGAAACCACCTGCTGGCGCTCGGCGCTGAGCCGTGCGGCGTCCAATATACGGGTGGTTTCCAGGGCGTCATAGGCGTCCACCGGCAACGGCCCCTGCCCTTGTACCGCCAATTGCAACTGCCGATAGAACTGTGTCCAGCAGCCCTTTTCCGAGGGGACTCGCTCACGCTCAGCGCCTTGTTCGAACCAGCCCCAGCGTCGATGCTCTTCGGCGCCCCAATGCTCGCCTTCGGTTTTCGGCGACTTGCCGGCCATTAGCGCCTCTTCCTGACCGTCCAGGCCTTCGACGGTGTAACAGCCTGCGCTGCCACTGACGCGAAAACGCGGTGCCTGGCTGTTTTGCAAGGCGTTGCCCCACAGATGGGAGATCACGCCGTTGGCATGGGTCAGGGAGACAAAGAAACCGTGATCCACCGTGGGGTGTTCGGCGGTGTAATGCAGCTGGGCAAACACCCGATCCACTGGGCCGAATAGTTGCAACGCCTGGTCGACCAAATGGCTGCCCAGGTCGCGCAGCCAGCCGCCACCGCTGGCGTTGCCCACGGCCTGCGGGCTGTAGCGTTCCACGCGGGATTCAAAGCGGGTGATCTTGCCCAGGGCGCCGGCATCGATGAGCTTGCGCAGGGTCAGGTAGTCCGAATCCCAACGCCGGTTCTGGTAGACGCTGAGCAGCGTGCCCTGGCGCTCGGCGGCGGTGATCAGCGCCTGGGCCTGTTCGGCGTTGGCGGCGAAGGGTTTGTCGCTGACCACGGTGACACCGTGTTCGATGGCCTCCAGCACCAGGGCCGGTCGGCCTTTGAGGGTGGTGGAGATGACCAGGGCGTCGACGCCGGCCTCGACGATCTGGCCGATGGAGTCGAAAGCCTTTACACCGGGAAGGTCCGTGTTCAATTGCTGTCGGCGCTCGGGTGAGCGTGTTACCACGCCAACAAACGTGGCGCCGGGCAGTGTTGCAATCAGCGGCGCATGAAAGAAGCGCCCTCCGTGGCCGTAGCCGACCAGTCCAATTCGCATACATACACTCCTCAATTGAAGTGGAAACCCAATTCAACTGTGGGAGCGGGCTTGCTCGCGAAAGCGGTGTGTCAGATGAAGATTTTTGTCTGACATGCCGCTTTCGCGAGCAAGCCCGCTTCCACACTGATTGCATTCCACCTGTGCGATGGTGATCAGCCGTAGAAGTGCGGACGATCCGGCAGGCTCACCTTCACAATCTGCTCACTGTTCTGCGCCTCGATGCACGCATCCGCCGCCACCGCCGCGGCAAAGCCATCCCAGGCCGAGGGCCCGCCGACCTGGCCGGCACGTACACTGTCGATAAACGCCTGCAACTCCACGTCATAGGCGCCGATAAACCGGTCCTTCCAATCCATCAGGATCGCGTTGGACAGCTTCGCGCCACTGCGCAGTTGCACTTGTGACGGCTCCGGCAGCTTGGCGATGCCGGTCTCCCCCACCACTTCGCACTGGATGTCATAGCCGTACTGGCAGTTCACGAACACTTCCACATCAATGCGCGTGCCCTTGGCGGTTTCCAGCAGCACGATCTGCGGGTCGCGCAGATGGGCCAACGCCTTGCTGGATTTACGCGGGAACACCACTTGTACCGACACGTAGTCATCGTTGAGCAGCCAGCGCAATACATCCAGTTCGTGGATCAGCGTGTCGGTGATCGCCATGTCGGTCTTGTAGTTCTCGCCCACCGTCGGGTTGCGGTGCGCGCAGTGCAGCATCAGCGGCTCGCCGATCTGGCCGCTGTCGATCACGGCTTTGAGGGCACGATAGCCTTCGTCGTACGGGCGCATGAAGCCGACTTGCACCAGGCGCTTGCCGAACGCCACCTCGGCATCGACGATCTTGCGGCAGCCTTCGGCGGTGACCGCCAGGGGTTTTTCGCAGAACACCGGTTTGCCGGCGGCGATGGCGGCGAGCACGAACTCTTCGTGGCTCGGCCCCCAGGAGGTGACAAGTACCGCTTCAACTTCCGGGGAATTGATCAGCGCATGACCGTCGGCGTACACCTCGGCGCTGATGTTCAAGTCAGCCACCACCTTGGCGGCCTGCTCCAGGTTGATGTCGGTCACCGCCACCACCTGGCTGTTGAGCAAGATCTGGCTGCAACGACGGATATGGTCCCGGCCGATAGCGCCTGTACCGATGACACCGAGCTTCAAAGACATACAAACACTCCTCTTTTTATTAGTACTGCCGGGCCTTCGCCAGGTGTTCATTGAGTTTTTTTGCGGCGGCATTCGTGCGTTCGCTGGTGGAGACCTGCGCCACGCCCACCCGCCACCACGACAGGTAGCCGTGGATCATGGTTTTGGGCAGCACCTTGATATCGATCAACGTGGACACCGTTTGCGTACGCGCATCGGCCAGCGCGGCTTGCAACTGTTCCACGCTGCTGACCTTGTAGGTCTTGCAGCCATAGGCCGCTGCGCTCATGGCGAAGTCCACCGGCACCAAGCCACCGTCGAGCTTGCCGCTCTCAGGGTTGCGGTAGCGGAACTCGGTGCCAAAGCTGTCCATGCCGTTGCCGATCTGCAGGTTGTTGATGCAGCCGAAGGCCATGTTGTCGAGCAGCACCACGTTGATCTTGCGCCGCTCCTGGATCGAGGTGGCCAGCTCCGAGTGCAGCATCATGTAGGAGCCGTCACCGACCAAGGCATAGACCTCTTTGCTCGGCTCGGCGAGTTTCACGCCAAGGGCGGCGTTGATCTCATAGCCCATGCACGAATAGCCGTACTCGACGTGGTAGGTGTTCACGCCCTTGCTGCGCCAGGCGCGTTGCAAATCACCGGGCAGGCTGCCGGCGGCGGCGACGATGATGGCGTCGTCGGCCAGGGTTTCATTCAGCACGCCCAGCACGCGGCTTTGGGTCAGGCACGAGCCGGTCAACTCGATAAATTCACGCAGCACCGCGCGGTCCAGATGGTCGTCGACCTCAGGCACAAAATCGTCACCGGCATATTCGACCTGATGCACACGGTCCACTTCGGCGTCCAACTGCGCCTTGGCCTCGCTGATCTGCCCGCCCCAGCCGGAACGGTAATCGCCCAGGGCATCCGCCAGTGCTTCCAGGGCGACTTGGGCGTCGGCCAACACCTGCACGCCGTCCAGCTTCAGGGCGTCACACGGGCTGATGTTGAGGTTGAGAAACTTGACGTCGGCATGCTTGAACAGCGATTTGGACGAGGTGGTGAAGTCGGTATAGCGCGTGCCGATGCCAATGATCAGGTCAGCCTCGGGCGCCAGCAGGTTTGCCGCCAGGCAGCCGGTTTCACCAATCCCGCCGACATTCAGCGGATGGCTGGACACCACGGCGCTCTTGCCCGCCTGGGTTTCCGCGAAGGGAATCTCAAAGCGTTCGGCAAAGGCTTGCAGCGCGGCATTGGCGCCGGAGTACTTCACACCGCCACCGCAGATGATCAGCGGCTTGCGCTTGCCGCGGAACGCCGCCAATGCATCACTGATCATCGAGGCGGTCGCCGGACGACGGTCGATGCGGTGCACGCGTTTCTGCAGGAAATAATCCGGATAATCCCAGGCCTCGGCCTGCACGTCCTGGGGCAATGCCAGGGTCACCGCGCCGGTCTCGGCCGGGTCGGTCAGCACGCGCATGGCGTGGATGGCGGCGGTCATCAACTGCTCGGGGCGGCTGATGCGGTCCCAATATTTGCTCACCGAACGGAAGGCATCGTTGGTGCTGATGCTCAAGTCGTGGAACTGCTCGATCTGTTGCAGCACCGGGTCAGGCTGGCGGCTGGCGTAGACATCGCCGGGCAGCAGCAACAACGGGATGCGGTTGGCCGTGGCGGTCGCGGCGGCGGTGAGCATATTGGCGGCGCCTGGGCCGACGGAGGCCGTACACGCGTAGATCTTGCGGCGCAGGTGCTGCTTGGCGAAACCGATGGCGGCATGGGCCATGCCCTGCTCGTTGCGGCCTTGGTGCACCACCAGGTCGCCGGCATCCTGCTCCAGGGCCTGCCCCAGGCCCAGCACGTTGCCGTGGCCGAAAATCGTGAACACCCCGGCGACGAACTTGCTCTGCACGCCGTCGACTTCGATGTATTGGTTATCCAGGAACTTCACCAGGGCCTGGGCCATGGTCAGTCTTGTTGTGGTCATCTCGCGCCCCTTATCGTTTCTGCAGGTGGGCGATGCTTGCCCCCAACGCCTGCTGGATATCCGCCAATGCATGCACGCTCTCGGCAAACGGTTCGAACGACAGGTAGCCGCTGTAGCCGGTGCTGAGCAAGGTGTCGATCTGTGCGGCGTTGCCCAGGATGTCGCCCTCGCCCACCAGCACGCGGTGGCCGTCGCGAATCGAATTCAGCGGCGCCTCGCTATCGTCCACACCGGAGATATGCACCAGCCCGGTCAACTCCGGGAAGAACTCGTGTTCGCTGGCCAGGTGATGATGGAAGGTGTCGTGCACCAGGCGGAACACATCCAGGCCGCCGATGGATTTGATCGCCTCCACCGCCACACGCTTGCGTCGCAGGGCACATTCCTCAAAACCCAGGGGCTCGATAAAGCCGAGAATCCCGTAGTCCCGCAGGATCGGCGCCAACTCGCTCAAGGCCGTGCGCAAACCGGCGGCACGCTGGGCTTCGTTGCGCGTGTCGCCCGGCTCATTGAGCGGGCACATCACCAGGCCCTGGGCCCCGCATTCACGGGCGTAGGTCGCCAGTTTGATCGCCTGGGCCCGGCGTTCGTCGTTCCACACATCAAAGGGGTACAGCGCGTTGATCGACAGCACGGTGATGCCCTGCACCGCGCACAGTTCACGCACGCGGCTGGCCGGGGTGCCGAACTCGATCTGCTTGTCGGCCAGGTCATTGCGGATCTCGATGGCATCGCACTTGAGCGTTGCGGCCAACTGGATGAAATCCGGAAGGGACAGGTGGGGAGCGACCATGCGGTTAAGGGCGAAACGTAGAGGCGACTTCATTTATTGTTGTTCTCCGTCCAAACCGCTGATTAGAGGTCCAGCAGCCAGCTGTGCTGCGGGTCGTTGTGGAAATGCCAGGCACGCTTGGGGCCGGCCATCACGTTCAGGTAATAGGACTCGTAGCCATAGGGCACGCTGACCGGGTGGTAACCCTTGGGCACCACCACCAGGTCGCTGTTTTCCACGGCCATGGCCTGGTCGATGCTGCGGTCGTCGGTGTAGACGCGCTGGAACACGAAGCCCTGGGGCGGGTTGATCTGGTGGTAGTAGGTTTCTTCCAGGAAGCTCTGGTGCGGCAGGTCGTCGGTGTCGTGCTTGTGCGGCGGGTAACTCGACGAATGCCCGGACGGCGTGCGCACTTCCACCACCAGCAGCGAATGGGCCGGCTCGCTGTCGGGCAGGATGTCGCACACGTAGCGGGTGTTGGCGCCCTTGCCGCGTACGCTGCGCTTGCAGTTTTCGGGGCGGATCAGCCGAGGTTCGTAGCCCTCTGCGCCCGGCGCGGCGCACACGGCAATCTGTACGTCGCTCAACGCGGTGACCTGGGCATCGGTGCCCGGCGGCAGGTAGGCGGCGAACGGCGACTTGTCTTCGAACACCGATTGGCGATCACCCAGGTTCTGCCAATTGAAGCCTTCGCCTTCGATGTTCACCCGGCCGCTGAGCAGCACCAGGCACAGTTCTTTATCACCGGCACTGACCGGCAGGGTTTCCCCCAGGCTCAGGCGGTAGGCGCAAAAACCCACGTACTCCAGGCGCCCGGCTTCGAGGGCGACCATGGTCTGGCCGCGCTTACTGCTTTTGACCAACAAGCTCATCACTCAAGTCCTCTCGTTGAGAAGCGCACGCAGGGTGTCGTAGCCTTTTTTCGCATAGATATAGCTGGGTGCCACCGCCGGATCCTGCTCGGCTTCCACCACCAGCCAGCCCTCGTAATGCGCGGCCAGCAGTACATCAAGCAATTGCGCAAAGTCGATGTCGCCATCACCGGGCACGGTGAAGGTGCCGTTGACGATGCAGTCGGGAAAACTCCACATCTGGTTGCGCGCCAGTTGCACCACAGGCTTGCGCACGTCCTTGAAATGCACATGGCAGATGCGGTCGATGTGTTTGCGCAGCACCTCGATAGGCTCACCGCCGCCCATGTAGCAGTGGCCCGAATCGAACAGCAGGCCGACTTCAGGACCGGTGCGGCGCATCAGTTGGTCGATGTCTTCCGGGGATTCAACATAAGCGCCCATGTGGTGGTGGTACGCCAGGCGCACGCCCTGGGACAGGGTGAAGCGCGCCAGTTCAGTGAGTTTGTCGGCGTAGTCCTGCCAGGCCTGTTCGCTGTGAAAGCGCGGACGTTCGATCAGGCGGATGCGCGAGCCCTGGATCGAATCGGCCACCTCGCCGTAAACCAATACCTTGGCGCCGTTTTGCTTGAGCAACTCGACATGCCCGGCGATGGCCTCGATTTCTTCGGCCACCGAGCGCCGGGCCAGGCGGCTGGAGTACCAGCCGGAAACCAGCGCCAGGTCATAGGGGCGCAACACATCGCCGACGCCCTTGGCGTCCTTGGGGAATTTGCCGTTGAGTTCAAAACCTTCGTAGCCGATTTCCCTGCCTTCGCTCAGGGCGGTGCTCAAAGGCGTTTCACCACCCAGGGCCGGCAGGTCGTCGTTGCTCCAGGAGATCGGGTTGATGCCAATTCGGATTGCGGGCATGGCTGCACCTTTTATTGTTTTTCAAAGTTGCATGAGATCTGCTTTATGTGGGAGCGGGCT